>CAYJQA010000303.1:0-7090 GCA_964372065.1 uncultured Litorilinea sp. | reverse complement strand
GCGGCGCGTCTTGCTCTTTTCGGCGCGGAAGGTAGGACCAAAGCAGTAAACCTTGCCAAAGGCGAAGATGTCGGCCTCGTTGTAAAGCTGGCCCGTCTGCGCCAGATAGGCCGGTTCGCCGTGATAGTCGATCTCAAAGAGCGTGGTCGTGCCTTCGGCCGCGGCGGGCGTGAGGATGGGCGTGTCCACGTTGAGGAAGCCGTTACCGTCCAACCATTAGCGGATGGCGGAGACGATGACGGCGCGCACGCGCATGGCCGCCCACTGGCGCGTCGAGCGCAGCCACAAATGGCGGTTTTGCATGAGGAACTCGACGCCATGCTCCTTGGGCGAGATGGGGTAGACGTCGGCGATCTGGATGATCTCGACGCTGCGCAGGTCCATCTCGTAGCCGCCGGGGATGCCGGGCGCGCGCGGTTCGGCCTTAACCTCGCCGGTAACGCGCAGACAGCTCTCCTGGGTCAACCCCTTGGCCGCCTCAAAGACGGCCTCGTCCACGTTGCCGCGAAAGAGCACGGCTTGGCAGATGCCCGTGCCGTCGCGCACTTGCAGGAATTGCAGCTTGCCCTTACCCGTTTTGTTATACAGCCAGCCCTGAAGGGTGACGGTTTCGCCCACATGCTGATGCAACTGGTTAATGCGTACGACCGCAGTCACGCTGATTCTCCTCGTCCCGGCGGGGCCGACTATAGCAAGGAATCGTCGTTGTCGGTGGGGTCGAGATCGACTGGGTCGGCGGGGCCAGCGGGGCCGGCTTGCGCCGCGGGGCCGGCCGCGTCCACGTCGCCGCCGTCACCGTTGCCGCCGCTCTCCTCGCCCTCACCGTTGCCTTCTCCGTCGCCGTCGGCCGGCTCTTCGCCCTCGTCCCAATCCTCATCCCAAGTGTCGTCCCAGGCATTCAGGTCAATGCCTTCGGCCTCGGCGCGGGTACGTGCGGCCAGGCGCGCCTCGTCTTCTTCGACCATGTGGTAGAAGGGCGACAGGTCGATGTTGAAGTCCTCCAGGCGGCGCGTCGCCTTGGCAAAATGCTCGGTGCGGAACTCGTAGCTGTCGCGGGCCGAAGGCCGGATCACATGGGTGTAGACAAAGACCGGCTTGAGGGAGGGCAGGTCCTTCATGATGTCTTCGACCACGCGTTCCGGCGCGGCGTCACCTTGCCCCCGCTGCTTCATCTTCATGCGGCGGCGGCGACGCCGGTCCCGGCGTTCACGCTGGGCTTTGTCCAGCGGCTCCGCGGGCACAGGCGCGGCGGCCGGGCGCGGCGGCGCGGACTCGGTGGTCGGCTTGTTGCGGTTGCGTCGCTTGCTCCGGAAAGAGCGGCGGCGATTCGATTTGCCGTCGCCGCGGCCGCTGCCTTCAGGCGTGGGCGCTGGTTTTTCCCCTGGCATGGTCCCCTCGTTTTCTATGCGCCGGGGTGAGTCTAGGGCACGCGATAAGCGCCGACGACGTCACCCTGGTTATTGACTAACTGTGCGTTCACGCCGCTTTGCCACACCGGCTCGGCCAGCCCCCAATAGAGGTCCACCGACGTATTGCTCCCGGCCGCGCTGTGGACGCGCACGCTGCCGCCCGGAAAGAGGGGCGTATCGCCGGCAAAGGTGTAGCTGACGCCGCCTTCGCGCTGGACGCGCCAGCCCTGCAAGCTAAAGGGCGTGTCGCTCTCGTTGACCACCAGCACCGCTTCGTTGATCAGGTCGCCGGGGTTGATGACCGCGGCAATCTGCACGCCCTGGATTACCGGCTCGACCGCGGCGGTGGGCGCGGCGCGACTGGCGCTGCCCAACACCGGTATCACCAGCCGCTGCCCGGCAAAGACAAAGTCCGGGTTATTCAGATTGTTGGCGCGCAGGATGTCGTCCACGAGAATGCCATAGCGCGTGGCAATCGCCAAGAGCGTGTCGCCGGGTTGCACCACATACACTTCTTCGGCGTCCGGCTGGGCCGCGTCCGGTGTAGGCGCAGACGCATCGGCGGGCGCGGACGTCGGTGTGTCCGCTACGATCACCGGGGTGGGCGTGGTGGCAGGGGCGGCCAAGACGGCTTCGGGCCGCGGCGTGTAGATGGCCGCCAGTTCTTCCAAGTCCGGCCGCCGCGCCTCAAAGAGCCAGGCCACGCCCAAAGCGACGACCAGACTGACGATGGCGTTGAGGATGAGCACAAAGGCTAACTGGCGACGGTTCATGCACCGGTCTCGGTCGGGCGCGGCAACAGGGCCTATCTGTAAGCTGGCCCCATTGTATCACACGGCGCGGGAGAGAGAGATATCACACCCATAGACGCCGTTCGGAAGCAGAGAGTTTCACGCTAAGACGCCAAGCACGCAAAAAAGAGGGGGCGAAGGTAGGGTGAAGCTGTTCTTGGCGGTAAGAGACTGTCTGAAAAGGGGTCAGCCCTGTCATGCTGAGCGCAGCGAAGCATCCCGGCGCACCGGATGAAGGGGATGCTTCGGCCTGGCGGCCTCAGCATGACAACTGCCGGACCCTTTTCAAACAGCACTTTCTTCGGCCCCAAGTCCTGAGCGGCGGCGCGGGGAAAGCGAGCAACCCCACTTTCGCCAGGCGCGTCTTGGGCGTACAATAGCCGTTACGGTTGTCGAAAACGAGTCGAAGGGCAGGCATACAGGCATGATGGTTCAACCAACACGGCGCTCCGGCGCTTGGCTGCTGTGGGTTGCGGTGGCAGTGATTCTCTTGTTGTTGCTGGGTTGTGCGCTTTCCTTTGCCGCGGGGCTGTGGTTCTTCACCGGCGCGACACCGGATGCGCGCCGCGAGACGCCCCGGTTCGTGCGCCAGGAAGTCGCCACACGCGAGCCGGTGCTGGCCGTGCCCACGCCGCCCGTGGTCATCGCCACGCCCGCAAGCGGCATGGACTATGAGACGGCCGTACTGGAGAACATCTACGCCCAGGTCAACCCCGCGGTAGTCAATGTGACCGTGCTGGCCCAGGGCCATGCCGGCGTTCCCCAAGACATGCTCCCGCGCGACTTAGACCCGAACGAGCTACTGCCCGTCAGCACCGGCTCCGGCTTCGTGTGGGACTTAGAAGGTCACCTGGTGACCAATTACCATGTGGTGGAAGGCGCCGAGGAAGTGCAGATCACCTTCGCCGACGGCACGGTCTCCATCGCCGAGGTCGTGGGGACGGACACGGACAGCGATTTGGCCGTGCTCAAGATCGACCCTACCGGCTATCACTTGGCCCCGGTGCGGTTGGGCCGCTTGGACGAGGTGCACGTGGGGATGCGCGTGGCCGCCATCGGCAACCCCTTTGCCCTGGAAGGCACGCTGACCAGCGGCATCGTGAGCGCGATTGGCCGGTCGATCCCGGCGCGCGACAACTTCAGCATCCCCGACTCGATCCAGACCGACGCGGCCATCAACCCCGGCAACTCCGGCGGGCCGCTGCTCAATGAACGGGGCGAGATCATCGGCGTCAACGCCCAGATCCGGTCGGAAAGCGGGAGCAACAGCGGCGTGGGCTTTGCCATCCCCATCAACGTGGTCAACCGGGTGGTCCCCGCGCTGATCGCCAACGGTGAATATGCCCACAGCTACATGGGCGTCAGCGGCAGCACGCTCAGCCCCATCTGCGCCGCGGACCTGGGGCTGCCGAACACGCTGCGCGGGGCGCTCATCAACCAGGTCTTGCCGGGAACGCCCGCGGCGCGCGCGGGTCTGCGCGCCGGCGACACGGACATCACCACGCGCTATCCCAGCATTTGCCCGCCCCAGCGCGGCGGCGATGTGATCATTGCGATTAACGACCAGCCGGTGAGCCGCTTCGACGACGTGCTGGCCTATCTGCAAGGGGCCACCAGCCCCGGCGACACGGTGACGATTACCGTCTGGCGCGATAGCGATCCCGTCGACATCGAACTGACCCTGGCGGCGCGCCCTTAGCGTCCACGTAGACTGCCAGCAGCCACAGCCGCGGCGTTGCCGCCTCTAGTCGTCCACCTCGATGGTGTGGTCGGAGACGCCTTCGCGCCAGCCGCCCTGACCATCGCTGACGGCCCAGGCCGAACGGATATGGATGGTGCGCCGGTTGGCCGCGATCGGCTGCGTAGTCACGCGCGCCGGGAGGTTGGACGCAGGCGACGGCGCAGGCCGGACCGGCGTCACCGCGGACGTCCGCGCCAGCCGGTTTTGCAGCAGCCGCCAGCCGACGCGCAGCGCAAAGCCCGCCGCGGTCGCCAACACCGGCAGCGCGGCCCGGCCAATCACCAGGGGCAGGTTGGTCTGGGCGACGGGCAGTTGGCCGCGACTGTCATCGCCGCAACGGGCGCAATAGCGGGCCTCCAGCGGGTTGCTGTGACCACAGCGGGCGCAAATGCGCTGAACGTCGGTCATGGTCCCCATCCTTGACGAGCACGCCCGCCGGTGGGCGCGTAGGTGTCGTCGCGCCGAACAAAGTCTTGCGAACACCATTCAACACCACCGCCACATGGGCATGGTAGGCCGAGTATAGCAGACGCCGCCGCGCGGTCCAAACGCGCCCGCGTCGCCCCCGGCAGAGGCGGCTGTGCTATACTGAAGCGTGGCGCAGTTGCGCCACCCCCCCAATCGTGATCGGCGCGGCCGCGCGCGCCGGTCGCTCACCTGAAGGTCAAGAGTGCGACATGCCGCGTACCCTGCGTCTTGCCGACGGCAGCTACATGCGCCGCCCCGACGTGCATCACCTGATCCAGTTGCTCTACACCATGCAGTGCATCCAGGTGATCGGCTTTAGCAACGTGGGCAAGTCGGCGCTGTTGCGGCTGTTGGCCCAGCCGGACGTATGGACCCAAGAACTGGGCGAAGCCGGACACGGCTATTTGGTCGTTTACATTGACTGCAACCGCATGTTGGACATGAGCGACCAGGGCTTCTATGAGCTGATGTTGCGCTGTGTGCAGGAGACTAGCCCGGAGTTGGCCGGGCAGCCGGAGTGGGCCACCGCCTATGAGATGTTGGTCGCGCCCGCCAGCGAGTTTCAAGTGCCGCTGGCCTTTAGTCGCGCCGTGACCGCGCTGCTGGAGTCCACGCCGCGGCGGGTCGTCTTTCTGTTCGACGAGTTCGATGAGCCGTTCACCCAGATCGACAGTCGTGTCTTTCTCAACCTGCGCGCCCTGCGAGACCGCCACAGCGCCAAGCTCGCCTATGTCACTGCCACGTCACAGCCGTTGAACGCACTCTCGTCCAGCACACCGCGCGCCGAATTTTGCGAGTTGTTCGCCCAGCGCAGTTGGTATCTCGCGCCGTTAACCTTTGTGGATGTGGAGCGCGCCGTGCGCCGTTATCGCGACGCCTTCGAGGCCGACTTTACGCCCGCCGACGTAGACTTTGTCTATCAGTGGGCAGGCGGCCACCCGCCGATGGTGGAAGGCGTCTGTACGCTGCTGGACCAGGCGCTCGATCAAGCCGGCGCGACCACGCTGCGCGCCGCCGAACGCTGGGAGCTACAGCAGAACGTCGCCCGCCAGTTACCCAACGACGATCATCTGAAACAAGAGTGCGCCACGCTGTGGGACAACTGTAGCGCGGCGGAGCAAGACGAACTGATGGCGCTGTGCCGGGAGCCGCATCAGCCCACCAACGCCCAGGCCATGGCCGGTCTGCTTCGCCGCCATCTGGTACAGCGCGTCGAGGGCCGCTACCAGATGTTCTGTCGCCTGTTCTACGAATTTGTGCGGCGCAAGACGGTCAAAGCGCCCGGCTCGCCGCCGCAACTGTGGGTCAACGTGGAAAGCGGCGATGTGTTGCTGGACGGCCGGCCCGTGGAAACGCTCACCAGCCTGGAATACCGGCTGATGCTGCTGCTCTTCTATAACGCCGACAAGATCGTGGACCGCTATCAGATCGTCACCGAGGTGTGGGGCGACGATTTCTTGGACGACGTGGAAGACGCCCGCATCGAAAAGCTGATCAGCCGTCTACGCCAGAAGATCGAGCCGGACCCGGCCAACCCGCGCTTTCTCACCACCGTGCGCGGCCGTGGCTATCGCCTCATCTTGGGCCATGCCGGGGAGTGAGAGCAAGAGAAACAGAAAAAGAAGAATGCCTCACGCAAAGAACGCAAAGTCCAGAGGAGAGATCAGTGTCATTCCGAGGAGCCTCCGACGAGGAATCTCTCTGCTCACGGCGACAACCGGAGGGATTCCTCGCTGCGCTCGGAATGACAACCTTGTTGCTTTCTTCTTTGCGCTCTTTGCGTACTTTGCGTGAGACCTCTCTGCTCTCCCCTAGCGCGACTCGACCAACTCCAGCACATTGCCGTCCGGGTCGAAGAAGAACGCAATACGCACGTCCTGGAAGTCGCGCGGCTCGGAGCGAATTTTGACGCCCTGGGCGACTAGCTCGGCATAGGTGTCGTCGGTGCTGGCGACGTGCAGCGCGATGTGGTCCCATCCGCCCGTCGGCTGCGTGTTGGCGGTCACGTTGTCGCGGCCGATCAGCTCGATGGTCGTACTGCCCACGTTGATAAAGATGATGCTGACATCATCCCACCGCTTGACGACGGGCAGGCCCAACGTCTCGGTATAGAACTTCTCCATCGCCGCGAAGTTAGGCGTGCGCAGCGCGATGTGATGCGTTCCCCGCAATTGCATGGCAATCTCCGGTACTGTGAGGTGGTACGGATAAACCAGGTGACAGCCACTTACCGAACGTGGCTGTCACCTGTCAACGTTGCGACAAAGACGGCCGCGCCTACTCGGCGACCGATACTTCCTTGCCCGCGGCCGCCGAGCGGATGATGCCGTCCACGATCTTGACCGCGGTTAATGCCTGCGCCGGGGTGACGATCTCGGCGCTGGCGTCCCCGTCCAGGTAGCGCACAAAGCTTTCGACCAGGCGCGGATACGAACCCAGCGGGTCGTTGGGCACTTCCAACTGCACCTTGGCCTGCTGTCCGTTGAGCGTCGTGTATAGCTCCACGCTCTCCCGGTTGCCCACCGACGCCGCCCCGTTCGTCCCGTAGATCTCGGTGTAGAACTGCTCGGCCAGGTGCTGCGCCCAGGCCACCTGGAACTGGAGCGCGACGCCGTTGGCAAAGCGCACAAAGGCCCAACTCAGGTCGTCCACGTCATAGCGCCCGGCGCTGATCACCTCGC
>CAYJQA010000302.1:0-7100 GCA_964372065.1 uncultured Litorilinea sp. | reverse complement strand
GTATAAGAGACAGCGCATGACCAGCGCCCCCAGGATACCCCAGAACAAGACGCGGTGTTGGTAGGCCGCCGGCACGGCGAAGTAGCTAAACAGTAGCGCAAAGACGAAGATGTTGTCGACGCTGAGCGATTTTTCGATCAAGTACCCGGTGAGAAAGGCCAGGCCCGCCTCGCCGTTGCTTAACTCGCTGCCAGGGACGAGGGTATCCCAAAAGAAGTAGATGCCGGCGTTAAACACCAGCGCCAGCGAGATCCAGACGACGCTCCAGATCGTCGCCTCGCGCACCGAAACCGCGTGGGCGTGGCGGTGAAACACACCCAGGTCCAGGGCCAACATCCCCAGGACAAACACATTGAAGCCAATCCACAGCCAGACCATGCCATCGAACATTGTTTTACGCTCCCTGGTGGCAGTTGACCGCGGGGCAAACAAAAAGCGAGACCCCACGGGTATGAATTACCGTGGTAGTCTCGCCAAAAGTGCGTAAAGCACGCTGCCGACCGGGAGCATAGCTCCGTATTGACGATCGGCTGTCTCGCTGACCGCGCGAGTGGCTACTCCCTAACCAGGGGCTGATTGTAGCAGGCCGCGTGGATCTGCACAAGTAAGCAATCATCCCATCGGCGGCATGGGATGCTGAGCGATCGCTCAACATGACAGATTCCGTCTTTGCTGTTCCTTCTTCTTTGCGCCCTTTGCGTCTTTGCATGAGACTTCTCGCCTTTTTTTTCCTTCTGCCCGCCTTAGACAGCCCGCCGCGGATCGGCTACAATCTCCCCTAGTGGACTTCGCACGTGGCGCGCACACTAGGAGTTGCCCTGTGAATCATCCCATGCCCGACCCCATCGACCCGCAGCTAGAGAACCGCCGCGGCTGTCTCGCCGGTCTGCTTGAGCTTTTCCTCTTGGGCAAGCTCTATGACTGGCTCCAGGAAAACTTCGGCTTTGGCCGCGGTTGTATGGGCGGCTGCTGCGGTGTGATCTTCTTCATCCTCTTTGTCAGCTTCGCCTGCTCCATCATCCTGGGCACCGACTGGTTCCGCTTTAGCTTTTAAGCGCGCCCATACGCCCAAAGGGAGCCGCCATGCCCGACTACACCGAAGCCGAAATCCAACTGCTCATCGCCCTGTTGGAGTTGGCGCAGCCCATCGAGACGCCCAACAACAACCATTACCATTTCTATCCCAAGACGCTGGACGCCGCCGCGACCTACTTCCGCGGGCTGCGCGAAGACTGGACGCCCGCTTATACGTCCCTAGCCGCCCGCGGCTTGTTGGCCGGACGCGGCGACGGCTGGACGCTCACGCCCGCGGGCATGGCCGCGGCCGCGACCCTGCGCGCGGCCCGGCCGCCCATCTTCTACTGGTATCAAGAGTATTACGCCGAGGCCCCGCACAGCCCCGCCTATGCCAAGTTCTGCGCGGCCCTCTACGGCAAGGCGCTCTGCCAGACCGGTTTCAGCGACATGGCGCAGATCGACGCCCTGGTCGCGGCGACGCGTCTCGGCCCCGCCAGCCGCGCCCTGGACCTGGGTTGCGGCGTCGGGCTGATCACCGAATACCTGAGCGACGTCACCGGCGCGCACTTCGCCGGGCTGGACTACAGCCCCGTCGCCATTGCCGAGGCGCAGCGCCGCACCGCGGCCAAGGCCGACCGCCTCTGCTTTGCGCTGGGCAACCTGGACGATCTGCCCTTCCCGCCGCACAGCTTTGACACGCTCATCTCCATCGACACGCTCTACATGCCCAACGACCTGGACGCCACGCTGGCCCAAATGGTGGAACTGCTCACACCGGGCGGGCAAATGGCGATCTTCTTCGGGTACGCGCTATGGGAGGCGTCGCCCGACCATCCCAACCCGCGCGCCACCCTGACCGCGGCGGGTACGCCGCTGGGCGCAGCGTTGGCCCGCGCCGGTCTGCGCTACACCACGCAGGACTTTTCCGCCGCCGACCATGCCCACATGCAGGCCAAACACCGCTTGGGCCAGGCCATGCGCGCGGAGTTCGCCGCCGAGGGCCGGCCCTGGCTGGCCGGCTACATCCTGGCCGAATCCGACGCAAGCGACGCCCCCTTCGACCCTGCCACGACCTCGCTTTGCCGGTATCTGTATCACGTCGCCACATAGTCCGTCAGCGCATCGTTTTTCCGGTTAATGCTGTTTTTCGGCGTTGTCTTGCATTCATAATAATAGCGACCCCGCTCTCATCGCCGCCGTCATCCCGCACCGCTGGTGTAGGGTTCGTTTGCCGATTCCGTCAGCGCACAAAAGGAGACTAACCGATGGCGCCGATCACCGTAGGGCTTTGGAATATCGAGTGGATGAATGACCTGTTCACCGGCGACCCGCCCCAGTTCAAACCGGGCAGCGACAAGGTGCGCGGGCCGCGGTCCAACAACACGGTCAGCCAACGCCGCGCCGACATCGGCGGCGTCCTCAACGAGTTAGACGCGTCGGTCTGGTTGGTCGTGGAAGGCCCCAACCGCGCCGACGAGTTGGAACTGTACTTCAACGGCGGTGACGTGGCAGGCCAGTGGCGCTGCGCGGTGCAGTCCTCCGGCGCGCAAAGCATCGGTCTTGCCGTGCGCGTCGACCGGGGCGAGTTTGCCGACCCACCCTTCCGCCAGTTCGACGCCGGCTCCGCGACCGACGCGCCGGAACTCAAGGCGGCCACCGACCCCTTCCAGATGGACACCGACCAAGACGGGTTGGTGGAGGTCCACAAGTTCGAGCGCCGTCCGCTCTACGTCGAGGTCACGCAGGCGAGCGGCCAACCCTTCCGCATCTTGGGCGTACACCTCAAGAGTAAGGGCGTCTTTGACAGCCTGGAATGGTCCCAATGGTGGGCGCGCGCCGAGGGTAACCGCAAGAAGCTATTGGCCCAATGCTATCACCTGCGTACCGAGTTCCTCGACCGCTACTTGAGCGACCCCGCTACCGCCGCCATCCCGCTGCTGGTGGGCGGCGACATCAACGACGGCCCCGGCTTCGACACCGGCGAGATGAAGCTCCAGTCCAGCGGCGTGGAACGGCTCATGGGCGTCATCTGGGAGCCTGACCTGGCGCTGGGCAACGCCGTGTATGACGCGCTTACCCCCAAGCAGCGCAAGCTGCTCGATTTCACCGACGTCTTCAGCGTCAGTTTCAAGGACCCCATCTTCGACGACACCTATCAGCGCGCCTGGATCGACCATCTGCTCTACAGCCGCGCCCGCCCCGGCTGGGTGCGCGACGGCCGCATCCGCGGCGTCATGCCCGACGGCGCGCCGATCTATCGCAAGTATCCCGCCGCGTCCGACCACTACCCGGTCACCTGCACCGTCGACCTGGGGTAGCCTGCGCCAAGAATCGCAGCGGCGCACCCGTGGGGTGCGCCGCATGGCGTGTAGTAAGCTCAAGCGAATCGGCCACATAGATTGTAGGGGTGGTTTCTGTACCCATCTGGGGCCACAGCCCGCGACGGCGGTAAGGATACCGCCGCTACGGTCTATCCTGCTTGCCAATAACTTGGGATAGACCCGGATGTTACCCCACCTCTTCATCGGCGGGCAGCGCCAACACCAGCGGGAAGAATAGGTAGAGCAGCGGCTTACCCAGCGCGCTCAGCCCCAACAGCGCGGCGTCGCCCGTGAAACGCCCGGTCGCATCCAGATCGTGGGTGGCGAGCATCCAGTTGATCAGGGTCACCGTCAGCAGCACATAGCCGATATAGAGGAAGATGCGCCCCGTGCGCGGCAAAGCCCGTGTCTCCACATTCGCCCATGACCCCGCGGTCAGGGCATCCCACACAATCCCAAAGGCGACAAAGCCCACCCCGGCAAAGCCAAAGAACGGGCTAAAGGGGTTCTCGATGAAATCGGTCTGCTCCAGCAGCGTCAGCACCATCAGCAGCAAGAGCAGCCCACCGGCGCGCGCCGGCGTCAGCGTGCGCACCACGGCCCACACCAGCGCAGCGACCGTCGCCACCAGCAGCAGCCACCCCCGCACCTGTAAATGGTCATCCCATGTCAAGACGGCCAATGGCGCACCGCTGTCGGTCAGACGCAGCCAAAGCTCCCTCACGCCATAGGCCGCCACATACAGCCCCGCGGCCCGCCAGGCAGGCCGCTGCCAGGCCAAGACAAGGCCCACCCCCAGCGCGCTCCCGGCCGTGATCCAGAGCCACGTATCGAAGAGCGAGGCAGCCCAATCCGCGGCAATGCTCAGCAGCGCCATCGCGATCAGCAGCAAATTCTGCGCCTGCCCCACGGCCAAGTACGCCGCACTCCCCACCGTGGCCTGGAGATGATACAACCCGAACGCCAAGAGCGCCGTGAACATCCGCGCCAACACCACCCACAGCACGACCCCCTCGGCCTGTTCGCCCAGGTCGCCGGGCCGGATGCGATCGCGCCCGCGCCGCGCCAGCCCTTCGACCACAGCCCATACCAGCGCCACCCCCACCAGCGACCCCAGCCCGCCCGCATAGGCCAACAGGGTCGCCTGCGCCCCGCTGTCGGCGAACGCGGCCCGCAGGCCCACCACCTGGCCATAGACCAGCCGACCCCAGAGGCCCACCAGCGCCACATAGACCAGCGCTGTGGGCAAGCGCCGCCGTACGACCTGCACCGTCCAGGTCGAGGCCTGCTGCGTAAAGCGCGCGATGTCCATGCCGACCAGCAGCAGGAATGGCAGGACCAGGCTTTGCAGCGACTGGATCGACGACTCCAGATTGATTTGGCCTAGCCCGATGCCGGAGATGCGGTCTTGCACTAGAATCTGCGTCTGCACCAGCCCATACTGCACACCCACCAATATCAGCAGGATCACAAACGCCACGTCCGCCGGTAGTCGCCGCAGCCGTGGCGTCACAAACATCGCCAGCACCAGCCCTAGCGCGCCCCAGCCCAGCCACAAGAACTGCATGCTGGGGTCCCAGGCCGCAACCAGCGCGCTCGCGGCGGTCGTGACATAGAGCAGCAGCGGCACACTGCCCACGAGCGGATGGGCATGGAGCGCCCCGGCCAGGGCATAGCTCCACGCCAGCGCCATGAGCAAGAGGCTCACCGGCAGCAGCGCCGTGGGGATTAGGTTGCCCCGGCCCGGTATGTCAAGGGTCGCCGAAAACAGATCGAAGCGAACCCGCAGAGAATCGCTGAACAGCAGCAGCGCCACCCCGCCCAGCAGCAGCAAAAACCCCAGCAGCACCTGGAACCGCACCGCCCGCGTCAACCCGTGCAGCCGGATCAGCCCGCCGCGCAAGTCCTCCCACACAAAATCGCGCAATGCGCCAAAACTGATCGCCCACAACAGGCCGATCAGCGCGACCCAGGTGATCCGGCCGGGCCGGACACTGCCTGCACGCATGGTCATTCCTCCGTCACCTGGAAGCCCAGGATCGACAGCCCGATGGCGGTGACGACGCGGTCGCCTTGCACAATGGGGCGTTGGGTCAAGATAAGCTCGCTCAGGTTGCTCTGCTCGGAGCGCGCCCGCGCCACCTCCACGCCGGTCGCCGCGTCCAACAACACCAAATCGCCGTTATCCAGCAGCACGTATACGCGGCCGCCCGCGACCGTGATACCGCCCACCGGGGGGGCCATGAAGTGCTGCTCCCAGAGCAATGCGCCGTCCGCGGCCCCATAGGCATAGACCGCGCCGCTAAACGCCGGCACAATGACCCGTTCGCCGTCGGCCCAGATGCGCCCCAGCAGGTTCAGCGCGTCATCGCCGGGCAGATCGGCCTGCCACTGTTCTGCGCCGGTGGCGGCATCCAAGGAGCGCACCGACCCCACGGACCGGTCCGCGGCATAGGTTCCCACAAAGACCCGGCCGCCCGCGATGGCCGGCATACCTAGCCCAACCACCCCTGCCGCGCCCTGCCAGCGCAGGTTGCCGGTTGCCAGGTCATAGGCGGCAGGCGGCGACGCCGTGAACACCGTCGCATCGTCGGCCGCGACCCCGCCGTAAAACGGTTGGGCGTCCAGGGCCACGCGCCAGCGCGCCGCGCCGTCGTCCAGTCCCAGCGCGACCAACTCGCCGGGACCGACCCCGTCCTCTGCGGTCTCCGTCGACAGCCACAACACCGTCTCCCCGCTGACCACGGGCGGATACAGGAATTGCTCCTTGCCCGCGATCCGCCAGCGCACCGCCGCGGTCTTGGCGTCCAGGGCCACCAGATCGTCAAAGCTCGCCAGGACTGTCTCCCCCGCGGCCACCGGCTCCACCGCGCGGAGACGCTGACCGACCGCAGGCTTGCCCACTAGCGTAGCCTTGCCCGCCGCGTCGATCCGGTAGAGTGTCCCGGCCATATCAAAGACCAACAGATTGTCGCCCACGACCACCGGCGACGTGTACAAGACTTCGCTGGCAAACGGGAAGATGCCCGCGTCTAGCCGCCAGGCCAAGTCTGCGTGCGGCCCGCCGGCCGGCGTCAGCGGCGGCCCCAACCGCTGGATCACCCCGCCGTCGTCGGCAAACCAAAAGGCCCCGCCCCCCAACGACGGTGAGTGCAAATAGCTGGGTTGTTGGGCATCCACGGCCAGACGCGCCGTGGCGGCGTCCCAAGTGTGGAGACGCTGCCCGCTGGGGTCCAACCAGTCGGCCCCGGCGTCAGAATAGCGCGGGGCCAGCAGGCGCTCGCCCTCGCCCGGCGCGTCGACCACCAGCGGGGTCGCGCCGTACACCCCATCGTCCAGCGTCCACACCACGACCCCGCGCTGCCGGTCAATGGCATGCAAGTCGCCAAACTGGTCCACCACATAGACGTGCGCGCGGCCGACGGCGGGGGCCAGACGCAGCACATCCCCCACCTCGGCAGCCCAGCGGCGCGCGCCGGTCGCGGCGTCCAACGCATAAACCTTGCCGTCGCGCGCCGCCACATAGGCCACCGCGTCCGCGACCATCACCGGCGCTTCTACCCCATCCTCGGCCGCGACTTGCCAAACCGGCGCGCCGGTCGCGGCGTCCAGCGCATAGATGCCGCCGCCGTCCGTGCCAAAGATCACCAGGACGGCGCGACCGTCGCGGCCAAAGGCCGCGGGCGACGAGGCGATGGGGCTGCCGGCATCGAACTGCCCACGCAGGGTCCCCGCGGCCGCCTCCAGCGCATAGAGCGAACC
>CAYJQA010000301.1:1651-7107 GCA_964372065.1 uncultured Litorilinea sp. | reverse complement strand
TGTGTGGAACATGTGGTCGAGGGGCAGGGGTCCCCAGGCGGCGCGCAGTTTTTCGGCGACCAGACCGGAGATCCAGTAGTGGCTGTGGATCAGGTCATAGACGATGCCTTCGGCGTCGGCGAAACGCTCCACGTTGGCGGCGAACTCGTCCAGATGCGGGGAGATCTCGCCCACGGGGATGGGGCGCTCCGGCCCGGCCGCGACGTGGATCACGCGGCCGCCCGGCCCCAATTCGCGCTTGATCATGGGCTGGCAGTCGTCTTGGGAACGGGTATAGACGTCCACCGCGATCCCGGCTTGGCCCAGGGCGCGGCTGAAGTCGCGGACATAAACGTTCATGCCGCCGGATTTCTTGCCGCCCAGGAGGGCCAGCGGGCAGGCATGCACGCTCAACATGGCAATCCGGCGTACAGGCGTCGTGGCTGATGCGGCCATTGCGTCATCCTTCTGTCGCAGACACTACGCGGCGCGGCCGTTGCGTGGCCGCCGCGCTACGGCCACTATAGTACAACATTGGCGGCGCGTGTGTAAGCTGCCGGTCAAACGATGCAAGGTGTGCCTGCCACCCTGTCATTCCGAGGCGAAGCCGAGGAATGACAATGGTAACGCGGAACGATGATTACTTCTGAGGACACGCGGATCGTAGGTGCGGTTTTCCAACCGCACGAGTCGCCCCGGCGGTCAGGAGACCGCCGCTACGACAATCGACATGGGACACTCGGATTGACATACCACGCCCATCAGAAACGGACAATGTGATCTGTGTACGACCTGATCTACCTTTCCCCACACCTGGACGACGCCGCGCTTTCGTGTGGCGGGCAGATCGCCGCGGCGACGCGGGCCGGGCAGCGCGTGCTGATCGTCAGCGTGACCGCGGGCGACCCGCCGGCGGCCGTGTCGGACTATGCCCACGGGCTGCACACGCGCTGGGAACTGGTCGTGGATGCGGCCGTCGCGCGCCGCGCCGAGGACTTGGCCGCGTGTGCGCGGTTGGGCGCGGACGCGGCGCATTGGGACTGGCCCGACTGCATCTATCGCGCCGACCCGGCGACGGGCCGGCCCTACTATACGTCGGATGCGGACCTCTTTGGGCCGGTCGCCGACGCCGAGTGGGGGCTGGTGGATGATCTGGTCGCCAGGCTGGCCGGCCTACCCGCGCACGGCCGGTTGGTCGCGCCGCTGGGCGTGGGCAACCACGTGGACCATCAACTGACGCGCCAGGCCGCGGAGCGCGCGTTTGGCGCGGCCAGGCTGCTTTATTACGAGGACTATCCCTATGCCGACACGCCGGGCGCGACCGCGGCCGCACTGGCGCTGACGCCGGCGTGGTCATGGCAGGCCGAGGTGATTGCGCTGGACGCGACCGCGCTGGCGGCTAAGTGCGATGCGGTGGCCGCCTACCAATCGCAACTCAGCACCTTCTTCCGGGACCGCGACCACCTGGACGCGCGGGTCCGCGGCTATGCCCAAACGGTGGGCGGCGAACGACGGTGGTTCTGCCGGTCTGTGATACAATCATAGAGATGGCGGGGCCGGTTCGTGACGCCCCGGCCTGCTTCCTAATCTCCACGAAACTCTATTTTTCGTGGCAGATTCGTCTGCCACGACTCAAGGAGTCAATTTCGTATGAGCGATCTGCGAATTACCGTATGGAACGAGTATCGGCATGAAAAGATTCATACCGAGGTGAGTTCGGTCTATCCTGACGGCATCCATGAGGCCATCGCCGCGGGGCTGAAGGAGCACGGCTTCACCAACGTCCGCACGGCATGGCTGGACCAGCCCGACAACGGCCTTTCCGACGCGGTCTTGGCGGAGACGGACGTGCTGACCTGGTGGGGGCATATGGCGCACCACGCCGTCGCCGATGAGACGGTCGAACGCGTGCAGCAGCGGGTCTGGGCAGGCATGGGGCTGATCGTGCTCCATTCGGGCCACCACTCCAAGATTTTCAAGAAGCTCATGGGGACGTCGTGCAGCCTGCGCTGGCGCGAGGCGGGCGAGAAAGAGCGCATCTGGGTGGTGTCGCCGGGCCATCCCATCGCGGCGGGGCTGCCCGAGTATATCGAATTGCCTCACACGGAGATGTATGGTGAGCACTTCGACATTCCCGCGCCGGACGAGTTGGTCTTTATCAGTTGGTTCAAGGGCGGCGAGGTCTTCCGCAGCGGCTGCTGCTTCAAGCGCGGCCACGGCAAGATTTTCTATTTCCGCCCCGGGCACGAGACCTTCCCGATCTACTATGATCCCAACATCCGTCAGGTGATCGCCAACGCCGCGGCCTGGGCCGCGCCGGTCAAGAACTTTGCCTGGCCGTATGCGGGTGGCCGCACCCCCAACATCAAGACGCCGCTGGAGACGCTGCCGTAAGCGTCTGTCGTTCAGGCTGGTGATGCGGGCGCGCTTGCGCCCGCTTAGGGCCGGTAGGCGGCTGCCACCGCAAAGGGTGGTGGCTGCCTACCGGCGCAACGCAAGTTGCGGTGTGCTGCATAGCCATGCGGTCGGCCGCGCTTGCGGTAGTCAGGGGAGTTCTAGCCTTCCCGCGCCGGCTGCTCCGGGCGCACGGCGCAGTCCGGCCATCCACCGCGAATCGGAGATGTCCCCATGTCCAAACCCAAGGCGCTGGTAGTGCCGTCGCCAAGCCTCTATCACCAGCTATTTGCGCCGTCCAGCGACGCCCGGCTGCGGGAGGCCGTCGATGTGACCTTCAACGCGGGCGAAAGCGCGTGGGACAGCGCCGAGCTTGCCCGCCGCATCCCGGGCTTTGCGGTGGTGATCACCGGCTGGGGGTCGCCCCCATTTACCGATGAGGTGCTCGCCGCGGCCGATCGGCTGCGGCTGATCGCCCATTCGGCAGGGACGATCAAGAAGCTGCTGCCGCCGCCGGTCTTTGCCCGCGGCATCGCCGTGACCCATGCGGCCGCGGCCATGGCGCCCGCGGTGGCGGAGATGAGCGTGCTGCTCATGCTGCTCTGTTTGCGCCAGACGCACCGGCAGGATGCGGCGCTGCACGCGGGCGCGACCTGGCGTGACGCAGAGGGGGAGGGGGTAGGCCGGGAGTTGGTGGGGCAGCGCGTGGGCGTGGTGGGCGCGGGGCATACAGGCCGCACCGTGATCCGCCTGTTGACGGCCTGGGGCTGCCAGGTGGTGGTCCATGACCCGTATCTCGCGCCGGACCGCGCCGCCGCAATGGGCGTGACGCCCAGCGGCCTGGACGACCTCTTTGCCACCTGCCCGATTGTGACCATGCAGGCCCCGCCCACGGAGGAGACCTATCACATGATCGGCGCGGCGCACCTGGCGGCGTTGCCGGACGGCGCAGTCTTTATCAACACGGCCCGTTCGCATACGGTGGACCAGGACGCGCTGCTCGCCGAACTGCGGCGCGGGCGCATCCGGGCCGGGCTGGATGTCTATGACCAGGAGCCGCTACCGCTGGACAGCCCCTTCCGGCAGCTAGACAACGTGGTGCTGACGCCACACGTGGCTTCGTCGACGGTGCAGTGCTATGAACGGCAGGGCGCGATTGTCGCGGATGAGGTCGTCGCGTTCTTGCGCGACGGGAGTCTGCGCTACCGCGTGACCGGGGATATGCTGGCGACGATGGCGTGAGGCGTGCGGTCACGCCGCCATCTGGTGCGGCAGCGCGCTAACGAGCGCAGTCACGCGGAAATGGGAGGGAGGCGCAGCGCCGGGAACTGATTGACGCCCTAGGATTGGGAGGGAAGAAGAATGTCGAACGATCGCGCGCTTTTTCCTTCAATGGCTCATAGTTGGTCGCGACGGCGTTTTCTCAAGCAGGCCGCGGGCGCCGGATTGGGCGCTTGGTGGTCATTGCGCGACTTTTCTGAGCGCGCCCACGCGTACCGGGTGAGCCGTCCTCGCAGCGATGCGAACTTCAACAACCGTCCCTTTATTGTGCCCGGCGAGCGTTATACCCTGGCGAGTCCGGACACGCTTGACCTGCAAGCACGCGCCAACCGCGCCATCAATGCGTTGACGCGCATGGCGCAGCCCGATCACGCTACCCGCGTCTACACCTATTCGTTTATCAGCCGCAGGCCCCCTGTGCTGGGTCAACCGGAAAGCTTTGTTGGGAAGTATTATGAGGCGCTGGCAATGATGCGCCTCTTGACCGGCAGCCAAGTGAGTTTGTTGACCGACCAACGCTGGCGGCGGGCCTTTTTGGAGTGGTTTGCCGAAAGCCACCTCGTTATGCACGGGCCGGACTTGGGGCGCATCCTGGCGTGGATGACGGTGGCCTATCGCGTCGAGCAAGACCCCATGTGGCGCACTCTGGCGCAGGACGCGCTTGGCTTTATGCGCAATAAACTCACGGTGCGCGACGACTATGGCTATTTCGCCGGCGAAGACGGGAGTATGCCGACCGGGTGGGATGCCACCTATGCAGGGTGGACCCTCCAGGGGCTGGTGCAGGTGTGCGCCGTGATGCAACTCCCGTTGGCCTATGAGCTGGCCGGACGGCTGGCGCGTTATCTCAAGGATCACGCCCAGGTGTTTGATGATCAGGGGCGCTTTCTTGCCCGGCACGCCGCCGACAACGGATCCAAGCTGCACTTTCATCACAACGGCAACGTGTTGGTTGGGCTGGCGGAGTATGCCGATGTGTGCCGCGATGCCGACCATGCGGCGTTTGTCCGGCAAGGATACGCATGGGCGCGCAGTCTTGGCTCCCCGCTGGTCGGTTTCTTCCCGGAGTATATTGACGACCCACCGGGCAGTCTGGACCTGATCGACTGCGAAACCTGCTGCACGGCGGACATGATCCAACTGGCGCTGCGCTTGACGGCGTGCGGACAGGGCGACTACTGGGATGATGTGGACTGCTATCTCCGTAACCAGTTTGCGGAGATGCAACTGCTCGACGGGGCATGGATTGACCCCCGCGCCGCGGGCCTGCCGCCGACTCCGGTCGGCGCGAATGAAACCGCGGACCAGGTTTCGCAGCGGATCGAGGGGGCGTTTGCCGGGTGGTCCAGCGCCAACGACTTTATCGCGCACGAGGGCGCGCCGGGCGTCTCCTTCTGCTGTCTGGGCAACGCCGCCCGCGCGCTGTATTTTGTCTGGGAACAGATGATCCAGGTGCGGCAGCGGGTGCTGACGGTGCATCTGCTGCTCAACCGCCCCTCGCATTGGGCAGACATTCATTCCTGTCTGCCGGTCGAAGGGCGGGCGGAACTGCATATCAAGCGGGCGTGCCGCCTGCGTGTGCGTCTGCCCGATTGGGTGGCGGCCGGCGAAGCCGGCTGTACGGTGGATGGCGCGCCGCACACGCTTACCTACGCCGGGCGTTATGTCGAAACCGGGCAGGTTCAGGCCGGGCAGACGGCAGCGATCACCTTTCCGATTGCCGAGCGCACCGTTGCGGCCACGATTGGCCGGCAGCCTTACACGGTGGTGGTGCGGGGGCATGATGTCGTCGCCATCGATCC
>CAYJQA010000301.1:0-1641 GCA_964372065.1 uncultured Litorilinea sp. | reverse complement strand
CGCGGGGGGGTGGAATCCGTTGTACCAGCGCGCACAGCAGCGCACCGCGCCGGCCCAATGGGTGGAGCGGGAACGCTTTATCGCGGATGTCTACGACCGCCACGTGGTCTGTCTGCCCGCCATATCGAGTTGACCTGAGACTGTTTCCAGAACCTGAGACACGATGACTTCAACTCATGACGCGGGCACGTCGGTGGCGGGCGCGATCATCGAGCATCCCCAGCACGGTTTCCTGCTCCAACTGCGCGACAAGCACGCGCCCAGTTGGCCCCTCTACTGGTCGCTCTTTGGCGGACATCTGGAGCCGGGGGAAACGCCGGAAGTGGCGTTGTGGCGTGAACTGGCCGAGGAGTTAACGTTTACGCCCGGCCACGCGCTGGCCTGCGAACTGGTGCAGCGCAACCCGCGGCCGCAGGGTGGGACGCAGTATATCTACTACATCCTCACCCACGCGACGCCGGACGATCTGGTGCTGGGCGAGGGCAAGGCGATGGCCTATGTGCCCGCCGCCGATCTCTTTGACTATCGCCTGGCGGCGAATGGGGAGCGTATCTTCCGCGACCACTTGGCGGGTCGTCGCGATGCGCAGCCGTGACCGTGACGGCGGCCACCGTGCGCGGGTTACGGATGCGTGGGGTCACGGGGCGACCGCCGCTAACGCCCACAACAGGTGACAGGCAGCTTGATGATTTGCCTCAAGCTGCTCACACCCTGACAGGGTCTTCCCCCTGGGAAGCGATAGGGCGGGGCGGCCCTGGCAGCAAATTCAACAAGGCGGGTGCGATCAGGATCATGAGGATACAGACCCAGCCAATCAATGCGCTGCCCGTTTCAACCCAGCGGGAAGCTTCTGATGGGGCTATCGGGTAGCCGCTCGGCCATTCCTGGAGCGGGATCAGCACCCATTTGGCGAGCGCGACAACCCACATGGCCGCGCTGGCTCCACCGATCAATGCCAGGATGCGCTGCCTTTGCCCGCCGGCCCGTAAATACCACCACGCACCCAGAGCCAAACATAGCCAAGCTACAGATTTCCAGCTATCGTCATACCGGTATTCTTCAAACATAACCAGAATGCCAAAGACAAGTCCCCCATAGAACACAAACGAAAGATGCGTCCAATCCGCGCGGATGGATCGCCAGACGCCACGCGTATAGGGCAACACGCGGAAGAGGTTGACCAGGATCAGCGCACTCACCAGGATCGAAAGCTGCATGATGAACTCGAAGATCCCCACATAGAGTATCCGTACCGGCACCGACCAATAGGATCGTGGCCCAAATGATTGTAGAAAGAGGGGGTATAGCCAGCTCCAAATACGATCAGGGCGACCGAGGATGATGCCCAACATCAGGACACACCCCAGATAGGAAAGCGACCACCGTGGCAATCGCTTGAGAATCGCTAAGCCAAGCGCAAAAAGGACCGCCCCCCAGAATAGAACAAGCGCAAGATAGTCCGTCCACGGCGACAAGCCGATGGCGGTTACTGCGAAAATGCTCAAAAGGGGGAGCAGAAAAATGACCATCGCGGCCAGTAGTTCGCTGCGCGGGAGCGGTCTTTCCTCCATCAATCCATGCGCTGGCATCTTCTTTCCCCTTGCCTGCAGGTGTTGCTCGATAACTGACCTGGGCCAATCA
>CAYJQA010000300.1:0-7108 GCA_964372065.1 uncultured Litorilinea sp. | reverse complement strand
GCCAAGATCACGCAAATCGCCCAGGCGGTCGACCACGAGGTGGCCCAGATCGGCGCGCATGCCGTCGGCACAATGGCCCAACTGGTACAGACGGCGGGCGACACGCAACGACGGCTGACGGATTCCGGTCATGGCAGTGCACTCTATGATGACGCCCAGAGTAAGATTCTGCAGGTGACCGGGACGAACCTGATCACCCTCGCCAATACGGCCCAGAAGGAAATTGTGCAGCAGGCCGCGGCCTTGATGCGCTAGACCGGATGGCCGGTAGCCGGGCGGCGAATCACGCCGAGCAGATGGCGCCGTTCTGCCGCCCATCGCTCTTGTACAGGAAAGGACTAGCACCCGCATGTATCACTCGTATAGCTTCTATGGCATGAAGCCGAAGGCGAACATGTTCCGCAGCAGCTATGTGTCCAGCACCAGCAGCTACACCTATGAGGACTGGGCGAGCCGGCTCGAAGGCTATGGGGCCGCTCCCTGGCGCGAACTGAGCGAGCGCTTCGCCGAGACTTTCCAGTTTGCTCTGCTGCGTGGCCTGGCGGTCACCGGCATCGCAGGCAGCGACTGGAACAGTGTGTTTCGGGACGTTCACTACGAAGCTTCTCCGTTTCAGAGCGTGGCCAAGTTGTATCTGCAGGGGCAACTCCAGGCGGATTGGCGCTTCTTTGCCCAAAAGCTCGCCCGCGAAACCTACAACAGTACTCACTACCCGTCGCTCTGTCCGGAATGGCTGTTTGCCTATGGCTACCCCCAGCAGCAGTATCTGTCCGATCTGACCGTCTACTGGGACGGCATCCCCGACGACTACTACAAGCCCTGGGCGACCACGCGCATCGGGCAGGATTCGCCTGAGGTTGCCCGTTTGAAGAAGATCGGCCAAGAGGCGCGGCGCGAGATCGACGAGGTCGCGCGCCGCAGTTCGCAACACATCAAACGATAAGGAGGGTTCCATGATCGTCGTCGTTGAGCCAAACGCCGATGACTATGGCGCAGGTGTGACGAGTTTCCTGGCCTCCTTGACCTGGCTCTATCTGCGCCACCGCTACCCGGTGGTGGCGCAGGGCAATCTGCTGCGCGTGCTGACGCTCTCAGGTCTGGACCCCTGGTGGTGGGAGCGCTGCGCTGCGCAACTGGTTGTCGGCCACCGTCAAGCGCAAGGACTGTCGCAATTGCTTGCGCCAGCCACAGGGACGAGCGTGCCGGAGCAATTTCGGCAGGCCGTCGAGGAGATTTGGGCTTATGCCGCCGCGGAGGCGGCGCCCGTAGGCGAGCCCCCGCTCGCACCGGTCGACTTGACGGCCTATGGTTACACGCGCGTAGCCTATGTTGCCGATCTGCAACAGGTGTATGGCCGTTCCGTCGACGAGCGTTTTCAGGCGCCCTGGGTGGAAACATCGCACGCGTTGCAGAAGCCGCTGCTACAGCCGGGCTTTGTGTTTCGCCAGGCGGTCGCCATGATGGGCGCCACCGCTGGCGCGATTGAACGGCTCATGGGGATAGGAGCGGGCGATGGCCACGGCAACGGTTAACCAGACGAAGTCCGCCGGGAATCTGTTCGATCAGGACATTACCTCCGTCTATACCTTAGAACTCCCGCCGTCGCGCACCGACGCCTACGAGATCCAAGGCGTAGACATCGTCGATGAGGACGAGCAGTACATGCTCGACGCCTTGCACCAGCAGTATGTGGCGGTCGAGGGGCGAGGGGCCATCGCACAACTGATCGACACGCGGATCGGCGAGCTGGCGACGCACTCCTCGCAGGTAATGGGGATGACCATGGAGAACATCGAACGCATCGAGGCGGCGGCGCCGCTGGGCAGGCTGGCCAAGCGGTTTCACGACTTTGACAATAAGCTGCTCGACCAGACGGCCCGGCACATCCTCGAAACCAACGCCATCGCCGCCCGCACCATGCACGAGGATATCCGCCGCCCTATCTACAAGCCGCTGCCGGCCCCGCCGCCACGCAAGAAGAAGGGAGTTCTGCCGGCATTGGTCGAGTTCTTGGTTGGGGAGCCATAGACCATGACCACCGATAGTGTGATTGACGCCGTGACGCGCGAGTTTGTCGATTTCTGCCTCGAGGAGGCCGAGGACACACGGGCCGAGTCCCAGGCGAACTACTGCGCCTATGCCCAGGTCTTTCAGCGCTGGGCCGACGGTATGCTGGAGGAGTATGTACGCGCCAATCCGACCCCCATCCGGCTGGCGCAGGCCAAAGTTCTGCTCATCGACCGCTTCTTCGAATGGCGAGCCTCCGTGCCCAAGAGCCATCGCAACCGGATCGGTGAGAACGGCCATGTCTGCCTATTTCAGGTGTTCGACCAAGTGTTCCAACAGATCAAGCTCGCGCAACTCACGGTGACGCCACCGCTGCTATTCTTGCCGCCCTCGCCGCCACAACCGCTGCTGCAGAGCACCATCCTGGGCCTGGCTGAGTAGGCGAGGACGTCCCGAAAAGGGGCACGCGGCGCCGTGAGGTGTGTGCAGAGGGCCTCGGACTCGTTCTGAGGCCCTCTGCCAGGGTCTTCCTGGTGGTATGGGTTCACCTGCCGGCACGAGGATACATGCTAACCAGGATGCGTCCTAGTGCGGGCCGGTGAATGCGCAATCACCATTGCGATCCAAGCCCGAGATGGGAGGTGATACACCATGCGAGTCACGTTTACGGTCAGTGGCCGCGACCCGGAGGCGCAGGCGCTTCTTCGCCACTTGGCCAGCGCCGCGCGCGTTCAGTCAACTGCATCCTTCAGTGCGTTCCCGTTCAGTCTGCTGGAGTATGTGCTGCGTGCCGTGTTGGCCGGCTTGGAGCGGCTGGTAGCGTCTCTGGTGGACACGGTTGCCGCGGGGCTGCGATTCCTGCGCCGCACGTTCAAGGGTTGAGTATGCACTCCCGCGCGGGGGTGGTGCATAAGTATCGCCTCCGCCCTCCTCGGCTGCGATAAATCGCGAGTTGAGCCAGTACAGCACAGAAGTGGGTCGCGTTTTGCACGAGAGGATTCCCGATGAACGATCTGATGCCTGCCCCGTCGCAGTGGCCCGCTCCATGCGCACAGCCGCTTCTTTCTGTCCCGCGCCGCCTCCTGGCGAAATCCATTCTCCTGACTGACCAGGGGTTGATGAACGGGGTACGGGTGGTAGCCGGTCCTGGCGCCGGGAAGTCGCGCTGGGCCGGGCGCGCGCTCATCTGGCAGAAGCTGATCCGCGGCCATCCCGTCATCGCGCTCGACCCCACCGGCGCCGTGGTGACCAACGTCTTCGACAAACTCTGCCGGCAGCCGCAGGCCGTCCAGGAAGCGCTGTGGCCGCGTATCAAATATGTGGACATGGCGGCCACGGACTACGTGATCCCGATGCCGCTCTACCAGCGGCGCAACGCGAGCGACACGCTGCTGGCGATGGCCAACCGTGTCCTGGAGGTCATCAAGCGCCTAGACCCTTATTTGGAGACAGCCTCCGTGGAAGGCATGAATGCTCTCTACGAAGCCGGTACGGCCGCCGGCATGATGGCCGCCGCCCTGGATGGGCAAGTCACGCAGGTGGCCGACATGCTTCACCATCCCGAGCAATGGCAGCCGCAGTTCAAGACTGCCCGTACCGCCCATCCTGAACTGCAACTCGCTTACGACTATTTCCTGCAATTCATCGCGATAAAGAGCCCGGCACTGCGGAGGCGGCAGACGGGCAGCTTGCTCATCAAGCTGATTCCCTTCCTGGCGGATCCGGCAATGAGGGTCCTGTTTGCTGCCTCCGCACCCCGACTCAACCTGGAGCACGAGATGGAGAAAGGCCATGCCGTCCTCTATGACTTCCAGGGCGAACATGACCCTGTACGCCGGCGCCTCAAACTCTTGTGGTGCTTTCTCGACCACCTGGAATACGCCAAGATGCGCGGTATTGCCGGCCGGCGCAACCCCATCCTGTATGTAATCGATGAGATGACGCAGTTGTTAGGCCACCACACCCTGGAACACTCGATCATGGCCGACGACATCAACGAGCTGACCACGGTCGTCGCCCGTAACTACGGCATCAACATCTGCTGCATGCACCAAAACCTCGGTCAGATTGACCGTCACACCCAGGTGTCGCTGGGCCAGCTCGGAACACAGGTCATCGGCTGGGTGCAGGAGCCCCAGGATTGTCTGAAGCTGGCCGAGCAGTTCTTTCGCTACGACCCGCAGTTAGTCCGCAAACGCGAGCCGGTGTGGATGAACGTGCAACAGACTGTGGGGCCCCCGGCCTACTCGGAGCCGCGCATCATTGACTCCACCACGACGGAATTTTCCGTGGACGAGCAACTCCATCTGCTGGCCAATCAGTATCGGACTCTAGGGCGCTTCCATTTCTTGGTGCGCACGGCAACGGCGGAAGGCGCGCTCTCCGACCACTTGGTGCCCATGACCATTGAGAACCTCGACCCTGGCTGTTATCCCGACGACGAGCAGGTGGCCGAGGTGCGGCGGCGCTTGCGCAAACGCGATGGGATCCCCATGGCTGCACTCCAGGCCGCAATAGAGAAGCGGCGGCAGGAAACCCTGACCGTCATGCCCGTGAAAGCCAAGAATGAAGATGGTATACTGCAAGGAGATAGCTCCCATGCCCACGCTTTACCCGCCAAACAACGAAGCCACGAACGACGGCCAACCGGACCGCCGGCCGAGCCGCGCCCCAGGGGATCCGGCAGCGAATCTGCAGACGACGATACCGCTTGGCAAAGCCGGCTTTGGACGAAAGCCAAACCGGCCAAGACTTAGGCTGGCGCGGCTCGATCTAGAGCTGTTGCACCGTCTCGCCACGCTGGGTTACATGACCACTTATCAAATCCTCGACGCGCGCCAACAGATTGCCGAGGCGATGGGCCTGCCTGTGGCGCAGATCGCAGCCGACCGCGTGGTCCAGCGTCGTCTGCGGCAACTGGTCGAAGCGGGGATCCTGCGGCGCATTGCTCAGCCGGTTTTCCCCACTGACCATACCGGCTCCAAACCGTACGTTTTTGCTCTTGATCGGGTCGGCGCGCACGTCGTAAGTCACCACAGCGGTCTTGATCTTCATGAGATTGACTGGCAACCCAAGGAGGCGGAACGCAAAGCAAGTTTCCTCTTTCTCGACCACACCTTGGCCATCGTTGACTTCTATCTGGCGCTGACGCGCGCCTGCACTGCACACGACGTGACGCTGGCGCAGTGGACGGGCGAGCGCGTCCTCAGACGCCATCCAGCCAAGGTGCCCGTCTGGCTTGACAATGGGCGCCAGGAGACCGTACCCCTTGTCCCCGATGCGTTCTATCAGTTGATGTTGCCCTCCGAGGATGCCGCCTGGTTGTTTCTGGAGATGGACTTGGGCACCATGACGATTGAACCCACGCACTGGCAACTGCGGGCCTGGCGGCGGAAATTCCTCGCCTACCGCTTTCTGCCAGACGATGGGCTGCTCCAGGCCCACTACGGGGCCAATGCCATGCTGGTTACCGTTGTCACCACGTCCCCGACCCGCGCCGCCAATTTGGTCGAGGCGTGTGAGCGAGCGGGCGGCGACACGCGCTTCTGGTTTGCCACCGCAGAGGATTTGAAAGGCGACATGTTCGGCCCGATCTGGCGGGTAGCGGGACAAGGGGAGACGCTTCGTTCGCTTCTGCCCCCGCGCTGAACCTTGGCGCTGAGACCCACATTATCGTGTTGTACCGAGACTTATGAAAGAGCAAGAACGGTCGATCAACTCGGCTGAACGTGTGCCCGCGGAGTTGAAGGGATACCCCCAATGGGTCAACTGGCGCCGCGTGGACGGCCGCAAAGTCCCCGTCAACCCCTTGACCCTGGGCAATGCGGGCATCCACTGGGAGAACACGTGGGCCTCCTTTGACCAGGCTATGGCGACAGCCGTCGGCTACAGCCTTGGCGTGGGCTTTGTGCTCACTGCAGCCGATCCGTACACCTGTGTGGACCTGGACCGGTGCATTGAGCCGGAGGGCCAAGTGACGGTGCAGACACGCGCGATTCTCGACCTGCTGTCGGGCTGGGTGGAGTTATCACCTTCGGGTATGGGATTACATATCTGGGTCAGAAACGAACACCCGCTCAACCGCAGAAACCCAGGCATCGAGATCTACTCCAGTGCCCGCTGGATGACGGTCACGGGCAGGAATAATCCCCAGTCCCCGCAGGAGATCCCGGACAGAACGGCGGAACTTGAGGAATTGGTCAGGCGATACTTCCGGACGGAAACGCATGGGTGTGCGACCGTGACCGGTACGCTTGAGGATGAGGCGCTCTGGGACCGGCTGTTCAACTCGACGCATGGGGCGATATTTCGGAGCTTATACGAAGGTGATACCGCGTGCTGTTACAACGACCACTCGCGGGCGGTCATCTTGCTGGCCAACCAGTTGGCCCGACTCACGGACTTGGACGCAGCCCGCATCAAGCGCCTCCTATACCAGACCGGCCTTGTGCGCCCAAAGTGGGAAGAGCGGCGTGGGGAGAGAACGTGGATTGACCACCAAGTTCTGGATGCCATTCGCTACATTGCCAGACGGAAGCGGTAATAACCCGTGGGGAAGGCCCGAAGTCCCGGTATGGCAGAGCGTCGACAGGAGGCACCACAATGGGGCAAGCCAAGCACACGTGCGTACGACACGGACAAACATCCCTCTTGGCCTCACCACCTAATACCGTTCACAACGGAATCGACTGCCACGGCGCGTCCAAAAGTCCCGTAATGGTCCGGCAGGCTTTTGAGGACTTCACGCTCTACAACCGAGCAGCGCGCCTAACGGCAAAGACCCTGAGTTTCTACCAGTGCCAGCTGGCACCATTCGTGCGCCATTGTCACGCTCACGCGATCGACCGAGTTGGCTCGATCACGCCCACGCTTGTGCGTGAGTACCTTGTCAGTCTGGAAGACCGGGAATTGAGCGACTACAGCGTGCATGCCGCAGCCAGAGCCATTCGAGCCTTCATGAACTTCTGCGTCCGCGAGGAGCACATTCCTGTTTCGCCCATGACCAAAGTGGCGATGCCGCGCGTCAACAAACGGATCCTGCCTGCCTTTAGCGAGGAAGAAGTGCATCGGCTGCTATCTGCCTGCGTGACAAAGCGGGATC
>CAYJQA010000299.1:0-7111 GCA_964372065.1 uncultured Litorilinea sp. | reverse complement strand
TATCACAGCAGCCTGGATTTCTGTACCCGCTTTCTCGCCCGTTATGGCGTTGCCGCGTCGACCGTCCCTTGTGGCGACTATGACGCGCTGGAGGCGGCCATCCGCCCCAACACGAAGGTCATCTTCTCCGAATCGCCCACCAACCCCTTTATGCGCTGTCTGGACTTCCCGCGGCTGGTCGCCATTGCCAAGCGCCACGGTGTCAAAACCGTCGTGGACACGACCTTCGCCACGCCCATCAACCTGCGTGCGCTGTCCTATGGCGTAGATGTGGTGCTCCACAGCGTCACCAAGTACCTGGCGGGCCACAACGACGTGATGGCGGGCGCGGTGCTCGGCTCCTACGATGTGATGACGCCCTTGCGCCAAGCCCAAGCCCTGTTCGGCTGCATCGCCGACCCCCATGCCGCCTATCTCATTCTGCGCGGGATGAAGACGCTGGCGCTGCGGGTCCGCCAGCACAACGCCAACGGCCTGGCCGTGGCGCGCTTCCTGGAAGACCACCCCAAGGTACGCCGCGTCTGGTATCCGGGGCTGGATAGCCACCCCGACCACGCGCTGGCGACCGCAAGCATGCAGGGCTTTGGCGGCGTCGTCTCATTCGAGATCGACGGCGACGGCGAGCGCGCCCATCGTTTCTTGGACCACCTCAAGATTCCCACGATTGGGCCGAGTCTGGGCGGGGTGGAGAGCCTGATCAGCCCGTTGGCGCTGATGGGCTATGCCCAAGTGCCGCCAGAGCAACGGGAAGCCCTGGGCATCCGCGATGAACTGGTGCGCTTCTGCATCGGCGTGGAAGAGACCGCCGACCTGATCGCCGATCTCGCCCAAGCGCTGGACCAAATCTAGCGCGCCCCACAAAGAAAAACGACAGTCACCTCTGGGGTGACTGTCGACCGAATCTATGTCATGCTGTGCCCAGGGGGCGCCCAAGCGAAGCATCCCCAAGCCGGGGGACCCTTCGCCTTTGGGTCAGGGCGACAGCAGACCCCCCGCAGGGGGTCTGCACACCCCCGCCGCCAATCAAGGTCGTTTAGGCCGTCGGGCCGCTGGTGGGCGGCGACTTTTTGGTCGTCGCGCGCTTAGTGGCCGTTTTCTTGGCCGTCGTCTTTTTGGTGGTCTTCTTGGCGGCGGGCTTGCTCGACGACTTGGTCGCGGTCCGCGTGGTCGTCTTCTTCGTGGTCGCGGTCTTTGTCCCAGTCCGCTTGCCCCCGGCCTTCTTCCCGCTGGCGGCTTTGGTCGCCAAGAGCGCCACCGCCTGTTCCAGCGTCACCGTCGCCGGGTCCGTCTCCTTGGGCAGCGTGGCGTTGATCGTGCCGTGCTTGACATACGGCCCATAGCGACCGTCCAGCACCTGGATCGCGCCGCCGTCTGGATGCTCGCCCAACTCGCGCAGCACCTGAGCATTGTTGCTGCGCCCACGCCGGGCCGGGGCCGCGCTCAACAGCGCCAATGCCCGGTCCAGCACGATCTCCAGCACGTGATCGCCGCCCTTGAGGCTGACATAGCGCCCGTCGTGGACGATGTAGGGACCAAAGCGACCGACCCCGGCCTGCACCGGCGTGCCGGTCTCCGGGTGTTCGCCCAGCGTGCGCGGCAGGCTGAGCAGGCGCAGCGCCAATTCGAGCGTCACGCCGTCGGCCTCCATGCCCTTGAGCAGACTGGCGCGCTTGGGCTTGGTCTTGGTCTTGGCCTTGTCGCCGTTGGGGTCGTCGCCAAGCTGCACATAGGGGCCATAGGGGCCGATCTTGAGAAAGACGGTCAGGCCGCTTTCCGGGTCCGTTCCCAGTTGGCGCGGACCGTCGGTCTTTTGCGACAACAGTTGCTCGATGAGCGCCTCGGACAGATCGGCAGGGGGCAGGTCCAGCGGCAGTCCGGCCGTCACGCGATCGCCGTTCTCGCCGCGCGCCACATACGGGCCGTATTGGCCGATGCGTACCTCCGTGTCGAGACCGTTAATTTCCACGGTGGAGACCACGCGCGGGTCGATGAGCGCGTCCTTGACGCGCACCTGATTCTCCAGCCCCATCTCGCCGCGATAAAAGGCTTTGAGATAGGCCAGCCAATCCATCTTGCCCGCCGCGATGTCGTCTAGCTCCTGCTCCATGTTGGCCGTGAACTTCAGGTCCACCAGGTCGTTGAAGTGGTCCTCCATGAGCTTGGTCACGGCGAAAGCCGTAAAGGTGGGGACCAACTCCTTGCGCTGCTTGAAGACGTAGCCGCGTTCTTGGATCGTGTCGATGATGGTGGCGTAGGTGCTGGGCCGGCCAATTCCCTCGGCCTCCAGCGCCTTGACCAGCGTGGCATCGGTGTAGCGGGCGGGCGGCTTGGTCTCGTGACCGACCGCGGTCAGGTCGCGACAGTCCACGGCCTCGCCCTCGACCAACTCGGGCAATGGCGCTTCCTGGCTCTCCAGCGCGGCGTCGGGGTCGTCGGACCCTTCCACATAGGCGCGGAAGAAGCCGGGGAACAACACCGTGCGCCCGCTGGCGCGGAAGAGGGCGTCGTCCACCGCAATGGTGGCGGTCACCAGCTTGAGCAGGGCGTTCGCCATCTGCGTCGCCACCGTGCGCTTCCAGATCAGGTCGTAGAGCCGCGCCTCGCCCCCGCGCAGCGGCAGCCGGTCAGCAGGCAGCATTTGGTCGCCCGCGGGGCGGATGGCCTCGTGGGCTTCCTGGGCGCTCTTGGCCTGGGTGCGGAAGTGGCGCGGTTTGGGCGTCAGATACTCGTCGCCATAGAGTTCGCTCACCCGTCGCCGCGCCGCCCGGATGGCCTGTTCGCTCAGGTTGACCGAATCGGTGCGCATATACGTGATGTAGCCGTTCTCATAGAGCGTCTGCGCGATGCGCATGGTCTCTTTGGCGCTGAGACCCAGCTTGCGGTTGGCCTCCTGCTGGAGCGTACTGGTGGTGAAGGGCGGATAGGGCGAACGCTGTTGCTCCTTCTCCTCCAGCCCGACCACCTGCCATTGCCCGGCCACCAGGCGACCGGCCAACGCCTGCGCCCGCGCCTGGTCCAGCAGCAGCACGTTGCGGCCCGGCTTGACCTTGCCCGTCGTCTCGTCAAAGTCGCGGCCATCGGCCACACGCGTGCCGCCGACGCTGACCAAGGTGGCCTCAAAGCGGTGGTTGGGCCGGTCGGGGCGCTTGTTGAGATCGGCTTTCAGGTCCCAATACGCGCCCGAACGGAAGACGCGGCGTTCCCGCTCACGCAGCACCAACAGCCGCACGGCCACACTCTGGACGCGTCCGGCGGAGAGCCGCGGCGCGATCTTCTTCCACAGCAGCGGCGACACGGTGTAGCCGACCAGCCGGTCCAAGATGCGCCGCGTTTCTTGGGCGCGCACCAAGTTCTGGTCAATCTCGCGCGTCTCCCGCAGCGCCTGTTGGATCGCCTCGCGCGTGATTTCGTGAAAAACCATGCGCTGCACCGGCACTTTGGGTCTGAGCACTTCGCTCAGATGCCAACCGATGCTTTCGCCCTCACGATCTTCGTCGGTGGCGAGAATCAGCGCATCCGCTTTCTTGAGTTGTTCGCGGAGTTGGCTGACCACTTTCTTCTTTCCCGCGGGCACAATGTATAGCGGGTCGAAGTCCGCGTCGACGTTCACACCCAAGCGCGACCACGACTCGCCCTTCACCTGTTCCGGAATCTCGCCGGCGGACGCAGGCAGATCGCGCACATGCCCCATGCTGGCTTCCACGTGATAGCCGGGGGGCAAAAAGCCGCGGATCGTGCGTGCCTTGGTCGGCGATTCTACGATTACCAGTGTTGTCATACCCAATCTTCATCCCATCCTGGCTAACGGCGGGCGCGACGCCACTCGCTGTGGACGCCCACCGCCATGCGACAGGCTATTATAGGCATACCCGGCGTTCTCGCCAATAAACGGCTCGCCATCCGGCGCGCCGGCGACGGCGAGATTACCCCACTTTGCCGCATTACGCTAAAAGTAGGACGTAATATCCGAACGGTCAAATACGCGCCAGGCCCACTATACCCAATTCGCGCCGCCAATCTACTGGTCCGGCGGCTAGCGTCCTACCTGGTCATGTGGCTAATTCTGCGCCCGCCGCGCCCCTGGCCGTAGCCCACGGCCGTGATCCCGCACGCACGGGCGCCATCCTCCCCGCGCGTACCCTGACCAGAGGGATGCCGCGGTCGAATCATGGAAAGACAGCCCCATGTTGCTTGCGACCCCTCCGGCCTGGTGCTATCATACCAGCATGACTCTCGCCGTGCCTGAATTGCTCAACGAAGCACGCTCTCACGCCCTCGACATCCTCCACCGCTGCGTAACCCCGCACGGCTTCCGGGCCTCGGCCCAGGCGGCGGGCTATCCGCAGATATGGGCGCGCGATAGCATGATAGTCTTTTTGGGCGCGGCTACCACCGGCGACGCTACACTCATCGCGGCCGCCCGCGCCTCGCTGGAGACCGCCAGCCGCTTTCAGTCCCCGCGTGGTCTGATCCAGCTCAACGTCAACCCGGATACCGGGTATGTCAGCACCGAAAACGCCGGCGCGGTGGACAGCAACCTCTGGTACTTGCTGGGCCACTATCTCTACTTTCAACTCACGGGTGACCGCGCGTTCCTCGCCCGCCATTGGCCGCAGATCGACAAGGCCCTGCTCTGGCTAGAGTATCAGGACATGAACGAGTGCGGGCTGCTGGAAGTCCCCGAAGCGGGCGACTGGATGGACCTGCTCGCGGTGCGCTACAACATCCTCTATGACAACGTGCTCTACTATGCGGCCATGCTCGCCCATGAGGAGCTAGCCAAGGAAATGCCCGCGGGGACCACCATCTACCGGCCCCAAGTGGACGCCGCGGGCGTCCATGAACGGCTCAACCTGCTCATGTGGATCGACCGCTGTTGGGTGGCGACGCACTTCGCCGAGCACCTGGACAAGCTCAAAGCCATTCGGTTGGAATGGTTCATGCTCTATCACAACATGGGGACCATCTCCAGCCGGCCCTTCTATCTGCCGTGGGTCGCGTTCCGCGAATACGGCGACTGGTGCGACAGCTTAGGCAACGTGCTGGCGATCCTGACCGGCGTGGCGGACGGGCATCGCACCGAGCATATCCTGCGCTACATGCACCAGGTGGGCATGGCCGAACCGTACCCGACCAAGGCCATCTACCCGCCCATCTACCCCGGCGAGAGCAGTTGGCGCGAGTATTATCGCAGCCGCAATCTGAACCTGCCCCACCAGTACCACAACGGCGGCATCTGGCCCATGATCGGCGGGCTGCATGTGGCCGCGCTGGCGCAGCATGGCTGGCAGCGCGAGGCCGCGGAAATGCTCGGCAGCCTGGCCGAGGCCAACCGGCAGGGCGCCAGCTTTGAGTGGGAGTTCAACGAGTGGATGCACGGCGAGCGCGGCCACCCCATGGGCTTTGCCCAGCAGGCATGGTCCGCGGCCATGTATCTCTATGCCGATCACGCCGTCCACACCGGCCAGCTACCGCTGTTCGAGGGGCTGCGGGCAGCCAAGCCCGCGTCCGCGGTGGCCGCCGAAGTCAACGACTTCTTTGTCCACGCAGGCGGCGGCCCGGTGTAGGCGAAAGGTCGGGCCGATCTTCGCAGGTGCGGTTTTCCAACCGCACGTCATATGACAAGTCCTGCGCGACCGGCCGCAGTACGCCGGCGTGCCGCCGTCACGGCACGGCTCAGTAGCAGCCGTCGCGGTGATGGGCGACCATCTTCACACGTCAACCCAATCCACAAGTAAGGAGATGCAGTATGCGTACAACTCGATTGTGGTCTCTCCTAACCCTGGCCGTGTTGCTGGCCCTGGTCGTCGGCGGCTGTGCCGTACCGCCGCCGCCCGCGGCCGCGCCGGCCGAACCCGCCGCCGCCCCGGCCGCCGAAGCCGGTGCGGAAGCCGGCCCCACCACCATCACGTGGGCCATGTGGGGCAGCCCCGAAGAGGTCGCGACCCATCAAAAGGTCGCCGACGCCTTTATGGTGGAACACCCGGAGATCAAGGTGGAGATCTGGAGCGCCCCGTGGAACGACTACTTCACCAAGATGCAGACACTCTGGGCCAGCGGCGATTCCAGCCAAATCCCGGATGTGTTGTTCCTGTGGCCGACCCCGCGCTATGCGGCGGACGGCGTACTCGAGCCGCTGACCTCCTACATCGAGGCGTCGGGCTATGACCTGACGGACTACTGGCCGGCGCTGTTGGAATCGGCCACCTACAACGACGAGGTCTACGGCTTCCCACGCGACATCAGCGTCGAGGCCCTCTACTATAACAAGGACATCTTCGACGAGGTTGGTGTCGCCTATCCCGACGATACGTGGACATGGGACGACCTGCTGGCAGCCGCTGAGCAGTTGACCGTGGTGGATGCCTCCGGCCAGGTCACGCGCAACGCCCTGGGCATGGAAGGCGGCAAGTGGGCGTTGTGGGTGGGCCAGAACAAGGGCCAAATCTTGGACGACATGCGCAACCCGTCCAAGTGTATGTTGGACCAGCCGGAAGCGATGGCAGGCATCAAGTTCTTTGCGGACATGATGAACAACAACTACGCCATGCGCTCGGCCAACCTGAACCAGGCGGGCGGCGACGCCGCGGTCTTTGCCAGCGGCCAGGTCGCCATGATCATCCAGAACGCCAGCCGTGTCACCACCTTTAACGCGGCAGGTCTCAACTATGACGTGGCGGCCGTGCCCATCCCCGAAGGCGGTCAGCGGTCTGCCGGCGCAGGCGGCGCGGCCTGGGTGATGAGTTCCGGCAGCGACGACAAGGACGCCGCCTGGGTCTTCCTGAGCTGGCTCCAGAGCACCGACGGCGGCCAGCGGCTCTACACCGCTTCGGGCGAGATCTTCCCGGCGCTGCAATCCACCGCACGCTCGGATGCGTTCCTCAGTTCGGGTCAGCCGCCGGCCAACCGCCAGGCGTTCCTGACCGAAGGCGAGAACGCCAAGGTCGGTAGCTTCGGCTACTTCCCGGAGTGGGGTGAGATGTCCGGCTCGATCATCGACCCGGCGCTGGAGCAGCTCTGGGTTGGCGACGCTACCCCGGAAGAGGTCTTGCCCGCGCTGTGCGAGCAGATCAACGGCTTCCTGGCCGACAACGGCTATCCGAAATAGCCT
>CAYJQA010000298.1:0-7123 GCA_964372065.1 uncultured Litorilinea sp. | reverse complement strand
GGGATTCATCTGGTGGCGTGTACGCAGAAGCCTACCGCGGCGCTCATCGGTGCGGCCATGAAGGCCAACTTCCCGGTGCGCCTGGTGGGAGCCACCGCGGGCAAGGATGAGGCGCGCTATGCCACAGGCATCAAAGACAGCGGCGCGGAGAAACTGGAGGGGAAGGGGGATTTTCTCTTGGTGGCCCGGGGCGAGGCGCTGCGCTTCCAGGCGGCGTGGCTGGGTCGGGATGACCTGGCGGCAGTAACGGCAACCGCAACGGCGGCGGCGGGAGCGATGGCAGACGGACAGGAGGTGGGCCGATGAAACGATGGATTGGGATGGCGGTGCTGGTCTTTGTGGCGACCGCGGGCTGGCGGATCGGCGAGGCGCTCAGTCCGGACGCGCTGAGCATGGCGGTGGGCATCCTCTTTGGCGTGCTGGCAGGCGTGCCCACCGCGCTGCTGGTGATGGCCGGGTCGCGCCGCGAAGCCGAGGAGCGTCCCCGCCAATCGGAGCGGGGCTACCCGGTGCGGCCCGACGGGGCCTGGGGACAGCCCTACTTCCCGCCACAGCCGCCGGTAATCGTGGTCGCGCCCCAGGCGCTCGGCCCCGGCGGTCCAGCCGCCGAGCCGATGGCCTGGTCCCCCCCGCGGCGTGATCGCCAGTTCAAGGTCGTGGGCGAAGTCGAGGAGTGGATGCAGGAGTAGGGGAGAAGTGGAGGCTCACGCAAAGAACGCAAAGGCGCCAAGAAGAGGAAGAACAAGGTCAGAACTGTCATGCTGAGCGATAGCGAAGCATCCTCTTCCGCCGCGCACTAGGGCAAAGGGGATGCTTCGCGCCCAGGGGGCTCCCGGCCTCAGCATGACAGTCGTATCAACTTGTTCTTCCTCCGGCTTTTCTTGGCTTTTCTTGGCGCCTTTGCGTTCTTTGCGTGAGGCTTCTCCTTCTTCACTCCGCCGTGACCTGATACAGACCGCCTGCCAGGTCGGTCAGATAGAGTTCGCCCGCCGCGTCTTCGCCAAAGGAACTGATGGACTTACCCGACCGCAGCACTTCGCTCGCGGTCCAGCCGTCGCCCGTCGAGGTCGCCGCCCAGATCACGCCGCTGCAGAAATCGCCGTAGAAATAGATCCCGTGCAAGACGGGGAATTGCGGCCCACGATAGATGCTGCCGCCCGTGATGGAGCAATGCCCGCTCGCATGGCTGTATTCCAGCACGGGCAGCACGGTCCCGGCCGGGTCACACGAGGCCGCCTGGAAGCAGTGCGTCCCCTCAAGGATAGGCCAACCGAAGTTGAAGCCGCCGAGTTCGCCGGCACGGATGAGGTTGACCTCCTCGTACTGGTTTTGCCCCACATCGGCCAGCCACAGGTCGCCCGTCACGCGGTCGAAGCTAAAGCGCCAGGGATTCCGCAGCCCCACCGCCCACGCCTCATCGATCACATCTTGCCCATCCCAGTCCGCGGCCACCCAGGGATTATCCGCCGGCACGACGTAGGGCACGGACGGGACGCTGGTCACATCCAGCCGCAGCAACTTAGCCAGGAACGTGGCCGGGTTCTGCCCGTTGCCGAAGCGGTCATTGGCCGCGCCGCCGTCGCCCGTCCCGATCCAGAGATAGCCGTCCGGGCCGAACGCAACCATGCCGCCGTTATGGTTGGCGGCGGGCTGGGCAAAGGTCAGCACGACAAACTCGCTGCCGGGGTCGGCCTGGTCAGGCGTGGCGGCGGGCGTCGTAAAGCGCGCCACCACCGTCGCGCCCGTGGCGTCGGTGTAATTGACAAAGAAGTGGCCCGTCTCGCCATAATTGGGCGGGAAGGCCAGCCCCAACAGCCCCTGTTCGTAGGCGGCACTGAGGACGCGGTCGGTCAGGTCCAGGAACGGCGTGGCTGCGACCTGACCGTCGCGCACGATACGGATGCGCCCCGGTTTCTCCACCACAAAGAGCCGCCCGCTGCCGTCGCCCGCATGGGTCGCAAAAAGGGGCCGGTCCAGCCCGGTCGCGACCGGGCGTAGGACGACTTGGGTCGTGGCCGGATCAAAGACCGGCGCGGGCGTGAGCGGTGGGGCTTCTGTTGGCGGAACCGCGGTTGGCGTCTCTGCCGGGGCCGCGGCGACAGTCGCCGCGGTGGCCGTCGCCAGGGACGCGGGGGTAGCGGTGGGTAGGCTGGCCGGTTCCGGCGTGCTGGTGGGCGCGGGTGCATTGGAGCACGCTGCCAGCCACAGCCCGATCACCCCGACCACTCCCACCCATGTGACCCAATGACGATAGCGCATGGCAATAGTCCTTTCCCGCTGCGTGGCGAATCCTCGGCGACGGTCGCCGGCGGTCGAATGACTGCGACTCGGCGCGTGCGCCCAGTTTCGCACAGACGCCGCCCCGGCTCCGTAAGGCTTCTCCACGTCAGGCTGCGCGACATACGGCCGCGCCGCGCAAATGGCATGATCACATCCAAGAGTCACAACCCATCTGTGTTATAAGTGTACGGAACGACAGATGGCGACTGCGCCGATCGTCTAGATGGGAAACGCGATGGGACTCTTACGCGCCGGGTTGACCCAAGAGACGTATGACCGTGAGTATGGCAACCGCACGCTGGTGCGGCGTATCCTGGACTATTTCCGGCCCTGGCAGGGACGGCTGGCGTTGGTGGTCGGTCTGGTTTCGCTCATGGCGCTCATCGGCGCAGCAACGCCGATCCTGGTCGCGCAAGGCGTCGAGCTGATGACCGCGGCGACGCTGCCCACCGCGTGGGTCGTCGGCAGCCTGGTAGCGGGCGTGTTGGCGTTGGGCGTACTCAACTGGCTCTGCAACTACGTGCGCCGGGTGGAAACGGCCAAGCTCATTGCCGACGTGATCCTGGCCATGCGCAGCGATGCCTTTACCGCGGTTATGAACCATGACCTCAGCTTCTTTGACAAGTACCAGTCCGGCCGCATTGTCAGCCGCATCACCACCGACACGGACGAGTTCGGCCGCGTCGCGGTGCTGGTCACCGAGTTGGTGACGCAGTTGCTGCTGGTGATTGTGCTGCTCGTCTATCTGGTGCGGGTCAACTGGCAGTTGACCCTACTGCTGGCCTGTCTGGCCCCGGTGGGCTTCTTCATCGCCGGGCGCTTTCAGAACTGGGCGCGCCTGGTGACGCGCAAGGGCCAGCAGGCCATCGCCGACGTCAACGCCAGCATCCAAGAGGCGGTGACGGGCATCTCCGTCGCCAAGAACTTCCGCCGCGAACAGGGCATCTACGACGAGTTTCTGGACGTCAACAGCCGCAGCTACACGATCCAGGTGCGCCGCGGGCTGGTCTTTGGCAGCCTCTTTCCCACGCTCACCTTTTTCAGTGGGCTAGGCACGGCGCTGCTGCTCTACTTTGGCGGCGCGGGCGTCTATGCCCAGGCCATCACCGCGGGCGCATGGTTTCTCTTTATCAACAGCGTGGATCGATTCTGGTTCCCCATGCTCAATCTATCGGCGTTTTGGAGCCAGTTCCAGGGCGCGCTGAGCGCCACCGAGCGCGTCTTTGCCCTCATGGACGCCGCGCCGGTGGTGGTGCAGAGTGATGCCCGCCCGGTAGTCGCGCCGCGCGGCGACATCCGCTTCGAGCAGGTGACCTTCGGCTATGCCGCGGGCGAGCCGGTGCTCTCCGATTTCAGCCTGCACATCCACCCCGGCGAAAGCATCGCCCTGGTGGGGCATACGGGCGCAGGCAAGTCGAGCATCGCCAAGCTGGTCACCCGCTACTACGAGTTTCAGGCCGGGCGCTTGCTCATCGACGGCGCGGACATCCGCACGCTGGACCTGCACAGCTATCGCCGCCATCTGGGCATCGTCAGCCAGTCGCCCTTTCTCTTTGCCGGGAGTGTGGCGGACAACATCCGCTATGCCCGGCCCGGCATGACTGACGCCGAAGTGGCCGCCATCGCCCGCCAGATCGGCCACGGCGACTGGATGGAGACGCTGCCCGACGGCTTGCAGACCGACGTGGGCGAGCGCGGCGGCCGCTTGAGCATGGGCCAACGCCAACTGGTCGTCTTGGCGCGCATGTTGGCGCTGGACCCGGCCATCTTCATCTTGGACGAAGCCACCGCCAGCGTGGACCCCTTCACCGAGGCGCAGATTCAGGCCGCGCTGGACCTTATCCTGCACCGCCGCACGTCCATCGTCATCGCGCATCGCCTCTCCACGGTCAAGGCCGCCGACCGCATCCTCGTGCTGCAGAAAGGTCGCGTCATCGAAGAAGGCAACCACGACCAACTGCTCGCCCAGGCCGGTCACTACGCCGACCTCTACAACACCTATTTCCGCCACCAGTCGTTGGAATTTATCGAAAAGCGCAAATCCGTCCTGGGGTCGCTGGAACCCGGCGACTGAGGGACAGCCCGCCGGACCCGGCAGAGTGCGCGGCAGTACCACGGGTGGGCGCGCCTGGGTGTGCGGCGAGTCCGGCAACCCGTCGCGCGCGAGGGTGGGTGCTGCCCGCGCCCCTGACGGTATTCGCCAGGGTATTCAGCCTTTCACGGCCCCCAAGCGGATGCCGTGGATGAAGTAGCGTTGCAGGAACGGGTAGACGATCAGAATGGGGATGGTCGCCACCACAATGTTCGCCGCGCGAATGGAGCGATCGGACAGGTTGTAGATGTCTTCGATGTTGATGGACAGAACTTGCAGGTTCATGTCGACCACGACCGTGCGCAAAAAGGTCATAATGGGGTACTTGGCGTTGTCCATGATGAGGACCATGCCGTCGAACCAAGCATTCCAATGAAAGACGGCGGCAAACAACGTCAGCGTCGCCAACGCGGGCACCGATAGCGGCAGATAAATGTGCCATAGCGTGCGCCAGTAGGAAGCCCCGTCGATGATCGCCGCTTCCTCCAGTTCCTTGGGAATCTCACGGAAGAAGTTCATCAGCAGGATCACATTCCAGATGGGCAGCGCCCCCGGCAAAACTAGCGCCCACAGCGAGTTCAGCAGACCGAGCTTGCGGACCACCAGAAACCACGGAATCAACCCGCCGTTGAACAGCATGGCGAATAAGAAAACCCACATCAGCACATCGCGCCCGCGCAGTTCTTTGGCCGTCTTGGAGAGCGGATAGGCCGCCAATTCCGTCATCGCCATGTTGAGCGCCGTGCCCAACACCGTCCGTTGGACGGAGATGAGAAAGGCCGCGTACACCGGGCCGGCCTTCAAGATTTCCGCGTAGTTGCGGGTCGTGAAGCCAATCGGCCACAAGGTGACGAACCCACCCATCGACGCGGCACGATGGCTGAATGAGACGGCAATCACATGGACCAGGGGCAGCAGGCACACCAGCCCGAACAAGCACAGGAACAGCAGGTTGGCAATATCGAAAACCCGGCTGCCAATACTCTTTTCGCGAATCATAGCAGTCGCCCTTTGCACTCAATCGAAGTGGGCCTGGGACGCGACCGGACTCAGAAAATCCGATACCCCGCAAACTTGTCGGCGAGCCGATAGGCAATCACGATGAGGATGAACCCCATGGCCGACTGGAACAGACCGATGGCCGCGCCCATGCTGTAACGGGCAGATATCAGACCGGCGCGGTACACATACGTGTCGAGGATGTCGCCGGTGCGATAGATGGCCGGGTTGTACAGCGTAAGAATCTGCTCAAAGCCGGCCTGCAAGACGCTGCCCAGATTCAGACAGGCCAGCAACACGATCATGGGCAGAATGCCCGGGATATTGACGTGGTTGATGCGCTGCCAGCGGTTAGCGCCGTCGATGGCTGCGGCCTCGTGTAGAACCGGGTCGATGCCGGTCAGCGCGGCCAGGTAGATGATGGTCGCCCACCCCGATTCCTTCCAGATATTGGTGATTACGATGACGGGGCGAAACCAGGTATTGCTCCCCAGAAATAGAACGGGTTCAATGCCCACCGCGCTCAACCCGCGGTTGACCATGCCCGTCGTCGACAGCATGTCGATGAGGATGCCCCCCAACACAATCCAGGAAAGGAAATGGGGCAGATAGATCACCGTCTGGACCGTGCGCTTGAAAATCATCGAGCGGATCTCGTTCAGCAGCAGCGCCAAGGTGATCGCCACCAGTTGCAGCGAGACGAGTTTGGACACGGCAATGATGAACGAGTTGGCGAGGATGTTGAAGAAGTCCGGGTTGGTGAAGATGTAGCGGAAGTGCTTCAGCCCAACCCACGGTGACCCGGCGAACCCCAAACCGGGATTGAAATCCTGGAAGGCAATGACGACGCCGTACATGGGGTAGTAGTGAAACAGAGCGAGCACGACCAGCGGCGGTGCCAGCATCGCGTAGAGCGGCCATGTTCTGCCCCAGTAGTTGCGGAATTTCGCCCGCCGTTCCGGTCGCGTGAGCGGAATCCGGGCGCTTTTCTGAACAATTTCCACCATATGCCTCCGTGCCGTCCATGCGACGGTCAAGCGACAGGACCACAGTTGCGCCGGCCGGAGGAAGGGTCACTCCGGCCGGCGTAGCCGTGTGGTGCGTTACATCTTACTGGCCCACCACTCGTTCACCTCATTGGTGACCTGTTCACCGCCCAAGCTCATCCATTGGTCCACCACCTCGTCGAACGAATCCAGCGAGCGTTCGCCGATGATGATGCCCAGGATGGCCTCGTCCATGATCTTGTCCAGGTCCACCCAGCGTTCGACCATGGTCGGCGTCGGCAGCCGTTGCAGCTCGGTGATCAGCCCCTCGTCGGCCGTATCCAGAATAAAGAGGCGCGACTTCTGCGTGAGCACCTGCACGCCGGTCGGATCCTCCAATTGGTAGGTCTGCCAGGCGTCCCGTTGGTCCGCGGGCAGCGCGCCCCAATCTTCAAGCTGATACTTGTACTGGTTGCCGATCAGGCGCGGGTCAATCATGCCGTTCCCGCGTGTGCCGATGGGGCCGGGCGCCCACGGCATCCAGCCGATGTTGTTGGAAACCACAGTATCGCCCTCCCACACATAGTTGTAGCCTTCCCAACCGTGGAAGCGGCGGTCCAGGTCCTCAGTCAGTTCCTGCATCCAGTTCGTGATCTCAAAGACCTTGTCGATATTAGGCATCCCCTTGCGGAAGCAGAACGACTCATCCCGGAAGTTGTTCTCGGTGTGTCTGGCCTTACGGCCATCGGCCCCGGCGGGAATACCC
>CAYJQA010000297.1:0-7131 GCA_964372065.1 uncultured Litorilinea sp. | reverse complement strand
GGGTGAGGCCAACCAAAAGGGCAACATGCTTACCACCATCTACAAGTACGATGGCTCTACTGGGGCATGACTAAACTGTTCAACAAGCAGTTTTTGGAGCTAATGGGAGCGACCGAGCCTGTCATCGCGAGCCTGGCGCCGGAGCAGCGGGTCTTGGTGGCGCGCGTCATCGACGAGATGAATCCGGTCGCGCCGCGCTCCGCGGGCGTGCAGTTCGACAATCGGGCCGCCATGCCAAACGAGCGGATCGCCGCGATTCAGGCGCCCACGCTGATTCTGCACGCCGCCGACGACACCCTTCAGCTCTACCACAATGCGGAGTTCGCCGCATCCCACATCCCTGGCGCGCGCCTGATGCGCTTCGAGCGTGGCGGCCACCTCTTGATGGCTGTCGAGCAAGCGGCGGTCCGTGCTGCCGTGCAGCAACACATCCGCGACCACGCGAGCGACTGAAACTTCCGGCCGCAGGCAGGCCAGTTGTGTGCAAACGCGCAGTCGTTGCTGCCCCGCTTGACCCCATCCGCCCGGCAGTGCCGCAATGCGTGATGCAAAATACGACCGTGCCCCACCTCGTCGATCGGGCACGGTCGTATGTCTGACAAAGCCAACTGGCAAGACTACTTGGGCAGCGCGGCCTTGGGAACCTTGCAGACCATGGTGAACGCCGGGTCAAAGATGTTGCCCAGATCGTATTCCACGGTTTGGCCCAAGAGGATGTGCGCGGCCAGCCCGGCCAGCCCATAGTCGGCCTGAAGCCAGCGAATCATCTCAGTGGTCGCGTGCTGCACGCACTGGTCCAGTGGGCGCGCGTTGCCCACGGTGAAGATGTAGTCGGCGTTTTCGCCGCGGGGCCAGTTGATGCGCTTGCCCTTACGCAGTTGGACGGTGAACTCCACGTCAAACGAGGTCTCGACGCCTGTGCCCACGATCTCGCCGTCGCCCTGGACCGCGTGCCCGTCGCCGATGTGAAAGAGCGCGCCGGGCGCAGCCACCGGGAAGTAGACCGTGACGCCCTCACGGAAGCCGCGATAGTCCATGTTGCCGCCATGCGGGCCGGATGTCGCCGTGGAGATGGCCTGCCCGCCCTCCGGCGCAACGCCAAAACAGCCCACCATGGGTGCCAGCGCCAGCGTGTAGCGCCCCAGCGCAGTGTCGACCGGGTCTACCAGCGTCACGGTGCGGGCGTCGTTGTCCACTTCCCAGTGCGCAATGCTGCTCCATTCATCGGGCGGCCACGGCATCTGCGTGACGTAATCGGGGTCCACCACGTTGGCGGCGACCACCTTGCGCGTCCAGCCGCCCAGCCGGTTGGGGCGCAGCTTATCCAGCGTCACGACCAGCGTGTCGCCCGGCTCTGCGCCTTCCACGTAGAACGGCCCGGTCATGGGGTTGCCGCGCGGGGTGATGGGCTGGTTGGATGCGTCCGCGCCGCGCGCGTCGACCGTGGTGGTGACGACGGTATCGCCGGGCGCGATCCGCAGCACGGGCGTATGTGAGCCAATGGTCGTGTGGTAGTGCGTCGGGGCGAAATGATGGGTAGTCATACGACCTCCGGCCGTCTAGGCCAGTCTGTGCCGCGGCAGGCCGCGGGCGGGGAGTTGCGCTTGGAAATACGCGAAAACGAACTAACTGGTTGCCGGTGTGACCGCGGGCAGACCGTCCAGGCTGGTCACATTGTTGCGCTGCTGATAGGTCGCAATGCCTTCCGGCCCTTTGTTCTCGCTCCAACGGATGAGCGTGTCGCGCTCCCCCACGTAGTCATAGAGCGGGACAGCAAAGCCACAGGAATCGGCCACGCGGCTCACGTCGATCTTGACGATGCTGCGCGCGCCGGGAAGCGTGGGCAGGACGCTCTGTAGCGCGGCGAACTCAGGCATGTGCGGCTCGACGATAGTCCCCGTGCCGTGCAGCCGGACGATCCGGGGCGCGCCGTCAAACGCGCAAAACATGATCACGATGCGGCCATTCTCGCGCACATGGGCGATTGTCTCCGCACCGCTGCCGGTCAAGTCCAGATAGGCGACCGTCGTGGGGCCGAGCACCGCAAACGCGTCGAGTCCTTTGGGCGAGCAGTTGACGTGCCCATCCCCCGCCAGCGGCGCGGTCGCCACGAAGAAGAGGTGCTGCTTGCGTATCCACTCGGCAAGGCTATCATCGATTTGTTCAAACACCCTAGCCATACAGTTCTCCCATGCATCTGGCAGCAAATCCACGCGTGCCCGCCGGCCCGTCCGGGACCGCAGCGGTAATGCGCCTAATCCTAAAATGCCGGGAGGTGGCTGTCAAACGGCAGCCGCCGCTGTGACTGCGCCAATCGAACAGCGGGGCGCCCATATCCTGACGCCCCGCTGTTCCCCCATTTATCTAAACTGCGCGCCCGCCGCTTGTGGCGCGGGCTGGACCGCAGAGTGCCGACCGCCTACATTATCGCGCCGGCGCGCAGGGTTTGTGTTATGCAGAGATTAAGGTTTCGTGAATGTCGCGCGCGCCGCACTCGGCATACCGCGCAGCGAACTCTACCACCGCGGCAAGTTGCCCCGGCGTCGGCAAAATGAAGGGACGGCGCAGGCGCAAGTACTGCCACGCCTGTTCTGGCCGCATCCCTTCCGCCACCAGATACGCCGCGGCCAGCGTCGCCGAACGCCCCACCCCCAACATGCAGTGGACATACACCTGACCGCCCGCGGCCGCCTCCGCCCGGATAAACGCCACCCCCCGGCAGAGATCGGCGAAGGTGGGCGGCGTGTTGTCCACCGTCGGCAAATAGAGATAGCGCGCCGGGGCGACGCCGGCGACCTGGTCGTCGAACTCGTCGCGCAGGCTGACCACGGCGGTGACGCCCCGCGCCGCCAAGCGCGCCCACCCCGCGGCCGTCTGTTGCCCGCCGACGTGTAAATGGTCCGTGATCCGGCTGAACCGCGGCGGCGGCGCGCCCGTCACCAAGCGGACCAGATGGTCATAGCTGTAGTGCAGCGCCGCCAGGGGACCTTGACGGATCACCGCCTGCCATAGTTTGTCCAGCAGGGCCGGCACATCCGCCAGTTCGCGCCCCAACAGGCGCAGCCCACTCACATCGACGGCGCGCTGTTCAGTCATCGGCCGCGGCCTCGACGATGGGTGCGACCACCCGCAGGGCGCCGGGTACGACACGAATGCGCTTGGGCGTGTCGCCGATCATCTCGCCGTCACACTGCATTTGGCTGGCCGGCGTGGCATCCACCAGGATCGACGCGGCCTGCAAATGACGGATCGCACCCTGCGCCGGGGGCGTTTGACCCAACACGCTGGCGGCCATGGCCCACAGCGCGGGCAGCGTGGCATCGTTCACGACGAAGACGTCCAGCAGACCGTCGCTCACGCTGACGTCCGCCGCGAGCCTGAGACCCGCCATCCCCAGATTACCCGAATTGGCGATGATACACGCGACCCCTTCCTCCTCCAGAATCGCGCCGTCCACTTCAAAGCGATAGCGCACTTTCTGCGGTTCCGCCAACGCGCGCATGGCCGAAATGGCGTAGGCCAGCGTGCCCAGCCGGTCCTTCAGCGCCCGGTCCGCACCGGCGACCATCTGGGCCTCCAAGCCCGTGCTCGCGCGCAGCAGGAAATACTGGTTGTCCACCTGCCCCATGTCAACGGCGCGGGTCGTCAGCGGGGCGCGGCAGATCAGGTCCAGCGCCGCGCCAAACTGGGCCGGGATGCCCAGTTCCATCGACACCACGTTGGCGGTCCCCCCAGGCACAATCGCCAGCGGCACAGCCGTGCCCACCAACCCGCTGGCGACTTCGGCCACCGTGCCATCGCCGCCAAACGCCACGACGACGTCGACGCCTGCCGCCACGGCCGCGCGCGCCATCTGTTCGCCGTCGCCCCACTGCTTGGTAAACTGAACATCCCAGTCGATTTCGTGGGCGGCGAAGCGCGCGTTGAGTTCCTTGATGTCGAACGTCCCCTGCCCGGCCGCGGGATTGGCGATCACATGAACGCGCATTCGAGCTTTCTCCCTTGTTCTATGATGGCGGCGCGGGTCTGCGCCGCACGCCTACAGCGGTTGGCGCGCCACAACGCCCATGATACAATACCACGAATTCCCGCAACTCTGGATGCGGGTCTACGCGCCTTCGCTTCGGCGCGGACCAAGGCTGCCTGCCGCACTCACCAATAGGGCTGGCCACGATGAGAACGGGCGTCACCTACATGAGACATCACAATCCCCGCCACCTCGCCGCCGACTTCGCCGCCATGCGCGTTTTGGGTCTGGACGACGTGCTGTTGGCCGCCCAAGAAAACGACTTCCGCTATTTCACCGGCAAGGTCCAGTTCACGCCGGAACTGGCGTGTGCGCACGGCCTGCGCCCCATCGCGATCTTCTGGGGCGCGCTGAATCTCTTTAGCGGGGGCCGCGCCAAGCAGGACGTGGCGTAGCGCCGGGCCGCCCATGTTCAACGTCTGCCCGGCTTGTGGCGAGTATCGGGATGTCAAGATCATCGCCGGACCAAGCTGCGTCTGTCCGGCCTGCGGTGTGGTCGCGCCTGGTGTGCGGCGGCCACTGTTCATTCTGTCGGGCGCGTCTGGGACGGGCAAGACCACCGCGTGTCACACGCTGTTGGCGCGCGGCGTCGACGCCGTGGTGCTCGATTCCGATGTGCTGTGGGGCAAAGAATTTCGCGCCCCGTCCCAGTGGCCGCGCTATTTCAATCTCTGGCTGCGCCTCGCCAAGAGTATCGGCATGTCGGGGCGGCCGGTACTGCTGGCGGGTGCAGGCTTTGGCGTCCCCGCCAACCTAACCCAATGCACCGAATACGACAATTTTCGTCGTGTCCACATTTTGGCCCTGGTCTGTGATGATACTATGTTGGCGCAACGCCTGAATCGGCGACCAGGCTGGCGCGGCAGCGCCGATCCAGGTGTGATTGACGAGCATATCCGGTTCAATCGTTGGTTCCGGCGACAGCCGGCACAAGCAGCGGCCGCCGGCGGTCCGCTGCTGAAAATCCTCGACACCACCCATCTCACGACGGTAGCCGTGGCCGCCGCGATCACACACTGGATGGGCCTGTAGCCTAGACCACTCTCGGAGAATGTACCATGAGTCGCACGTTTCGTTGGCTTGACGATACCTTAGGGCTGGGACACCGGCGCAGCCCGGCGCCCCGCTTTGACCAGGCAGACCTACCCGCCCACTATCCGCCGGACCTGGAGCTTGAGCCGATCCATCTGCACATTGACCTCTATGTGAGCATCCCGGCCCGGTCGGTCGGGGGCCGGGTGACCAACACGGTGCGGGCGCGGCGCGCCGGGTCGCCGACGCTCACGCTCAACGCGGTGGACTTCGAGGACGTCTCGGTGCGCGACCTGGACGGGCGTTCACTGGTCTGGGACTATGACGGCAAGCTGCTCAAGATCACTTGGACCGCAGCCTTTACCGCGGGCGAGACGCGGCAAGCGGAGGTAGCCTATCGCGTGGTGCACCCGGCCAGCGGCCTCTATTTCAGCGCGCCCGACGCCGCCCACCCGGAGATGCCGCTGTATGCCGCCAGCGACCATGAGACCGAGCGCGCCCGCCACTGGCTGCCGTGCGTCGATCTGCCCAATGTCCGCACGACACTGGACTTCGTGCTGCGGGCCGATGAGAAGCTCACCCTCCTCGCCAACGGTGCGCTGGTTGAAGAACAGAACAACGGTGACGGCACCAAGACGGCGCACTGGCGGCTGGAACAGCCCTGCCCCAGCTATCTCATCTGTGTCGCCATCGGCGACTTCGTCAAGGCCGATGACGGCGAATTCACGGCCGGCGAGCGAAGCATCCCGGTCGCGTACTTCACGTCCACCGACTATACGCCCGACGACTTGCAGCGCACCTTTGGCCGCACCAAATCCATGTTGGCCTGGATGACGGAGCAGTTGGCGCGGCCCTTCCCCTATCCCAAGTACTATCAGTTTGCGCTCTCGGGCTTCGGGGGCGCGATGGAGAACATCTCGCTGGTGAGTTGGTCGGACCGCGCCATGCAAGACGCCGCGCTGGCCCGCGAGATCGGCTGGCATATCGACCAGGTCAACGTCCACGAGATGGCGCACAGCTACTTTGGCGACGCGGTGGTCTGCCGCGATTTCGCCCATGCCTGGCTCAAGGAGTCGTGGGCGACCTACATCGAGCAATGCTGGCAGCAGCATGTGGGCGGCGACGATGCCGCGGCCTATGTCTACCATCAGCAGGCGCAGGAGTATTTCGAAGAAGCCGACGACCTATACAAGCGCCCCATCGTCACGCGGCGCTTCCAGTCGTCGTGGGATCTGTATGACCGCCATCTCTATGAAGGCGGCGCGTGCCGGCTGCATATGCTCTGCCGCGAGTTGGGCGAAGTAACGTTCTGGGCCGCGGTGCGCGATTACCTGGCGCGCTTCGAGCATCGGGTCGTCGAGACCGACGACTTCCGCCACGTCCTGGAGGAACATTCGGGGCGTGCGTTGGGCCGCTTCTTTGACCAGTGGTTTCACTCGCCCGGCTATCCCGACCTGAAAGTCACGTTTGAGTACGACCAAACACGCCACACGGGAACCTTTGTCATCGAGCAAAAACAGGTAGACGCGGCCAAGGGCATCCCTGCCTTTGAGTTCACCACCGACGTGGCGTGGGGCAGCGGAAGCGCCTCCGAGACCCGCCGCGTCGAGGTCCGCGCGGCGCGCACGGAGGTGGTCATTGCCATGCCGCAAGCGCCCGACATGGTGCGCTTTGACCCGGACCGGCGCGTGCTGCACAAGTTGGAGTTCAATCCCGGCGACGCCATGCTGCGGCGGCAACTGGTCGCCGCACCGGATGTGTCCGGGCGCATTCACGCCGCCAAGACGCTCATCGAAACAGGTAAGCGCGCCAATATCGAGGAGGTCGTCAATGCGGGCCTACAGGAGCCATTTTGGGGCGTGCGCGCCGAGATTGGCGCGGCGCTGGGCGCGGCCAACAACGCCGCCGCCATCGCGGGTCTTGCCCACCTGCTGACCGTGGAGCAAGACGGTCGCGTGCTGGTCGATCTGTTGGAAGCTGCCGCCAAGTACCGCGACCCCCAGTTGGCCGCGGTCATGGGCGAGCGGCTGGCCGGCGGACTAGGGCCGGCGGCGACCGGCGCAGCCTACCGC
>CAYJQA010000296.1:6777-7135 GCA_964372065.1 uncultured Litorilinea sp. | reverse complement strand
TATCGCTTCAAACAGTGTCTGTACCAGATATGTTGAACCAGCTACTACTGCTTCGATATCCTTCATAGTCACGGGTACGGGTTCGCCTACGGCTACATCTTTCCTTTTCGTCCTTTCAAGGAACTCAGGGCTTGCCTTACCACCATTATGCAGAGTGATGTTTCGGATATGCTCAGCGGCGTCAAGTTCGTCAAGAATAGCCTTGTCAAAATCAAACTTAAGGCCAAGAAGTTTCTTGATGTTCCTAAATCGCTTCTGGTAGCTCGGAAAACCCATCTCCAACACAAGCGTTTCCATAAGGTACCGATGTAGTTCACGAATATCATTGTACTCGAGTACCGTTATCCAAGGCACCTGC
>CAYJQA010000296.1:3755-6767 GCA_964372065.1 uncultured Litorilinea sp. | reverse complement strand
CTCGGGGTGAGCCTGACAGGCTGTACGTAGACTGTCAGAAATGAATGCGTCGAGATATGCAAACAGCATTACCAGAGCCTGTGAGTTAACTAGGCGTCCGGCTTCGGTCGCAATTACGTTCTTCATGACGGTGAGGGGATCCATCTTCATGTCTTCCCATGGGAGATAGTCACGCATAAGTCTCTCCCACATATTTACCCCAAGGTAGATGAGCGATTCGATAAACAAGCGTTCGTATTCGTCCCGTCCAGCTAAAGGAATAGTCCGTTCGAAGACCCTGTTTTCTTTCCTCGCAGCAAATATCTCATCGACAATCGATTCATTGTTGAGAGTGTTCTCAGCAATCAGGCCCTTTATTCTTTCTGGCAGTGAATCAGGCAGGTCGTTTACTATGATCTGGTTTGAATAACAGAGCAGCCGAATTGATGCCTGGGCACCCCAAAACCCCTGGTATGATTTGTGATAGTCTTTCCACAACATTGACTTTTCCTGTTTTGTACGAATTGTTGGAAGGCCAGGCGAAGAGACTTCATTGCCATCCCGATTTTAGGCGTTCAGCTTCATGCGGGATTCACAAGATTATTTTAGTATGTAATACGTCGCGCGTTTTTCGCCGATGCGCAGCAGCAGGTTCCGGTCCACCAGATCCGCCAGGTCACGGCGGATGGTTTCGGGGCTGACGTCGGGGACCAGCGCCTGATAGTCGCTATTGGTGATGCGCCCGGTGCTCTGGATGAAGGCCAGCGCCTGTTCCTGGCGCTCGTTGAGCATCAGATGGCCCCACGGCTGCTCGGCGGGGCGGCTGCTCACCAGTTCCGTGCCCGCCGATTGGAGCGTCACGCGGAAGCCCGCGGCCGTCTCCTCAAAGACCGGCGGCGGCAGGCCCGCCTCCTCCATGGCCGTGATCATGCGGTCGATGCCGTAGCCCAGCCGCTCGATAAAGCCCATGTCGCTCAGCACCGCCACCAACGCCTCGTTGCGGCTGTAACGTTCGTCCTTCAGATTCGCCACGGTCACGTGACCCGGCAGGCGTCCGGGGCTGTAGACCTCCAGCCGGTTGTTGAACATGAGCAGCCGGATGCCCTCGCCGCGGATACTGTAGTCGCGGTGCGCGATGGCGTTGACCAGCGCCTCACGCACCACCGGCAGCGGGTATTCGGTGGTTTCCTCGCGCGTCAGCCCACGGATACGCATGCCCCGGCGCATGTTGCTCACCACAAACGCCTCGGCCTGGCGCAGTTGGTCCGCCAGCGGGCCGCCGATGTCCTGGCGCGCAAACTCATCGCCCATGACGTTGCCAGGATAGCGCACGCAGATGATCTCGGCGCTGCGAACGAACTGCTGCGGGTCGCGGCCAAAGAGCAGCAGCCCCGCCACTGTGGGCATGAGCGTCGCCGCGCCGGTCGGCCCCGCGCCATAGCCCACGCAGCCACGGCCCAAGAGCGCCTGGGTCAAGTCCTCGGTCGTGGAAAACGACACCTGGTCCAGATAGCGCAGCACGCGCGGCTCGTCCAGGTCGGCGAGCGTCGCCGCGTCTACCAGTTGCGCCTCGAAGCCGGCGTCCCCGCGCTCCAGGAGCAGCCGCCGTAGTTCCGGCGTGGTCAAGGGCCGGTTCTGCCCCGCGGTGCGCGTGAGGTAGGTCCCTTGCAGATTGTAGACATGCGGCAGGCCCGGCGGCGCTTGCACGACCACCACCGGCCCGTCGGGCGTCGTGATCACCTGGGCGCTGGGCAGCACCAGCGGCGGATCGGCCAGCAGCCCGGCCGCGGCCACCGTCTCGCGCAGCCGCGTGGCGTCCACCTCCGGCTGCACCGCGCCTTTCGCCGTGACGCCCAGGAGCACCACGCCCCCGCGCGCGTTGGCGAGCGCGACCAGCGTCTCCGCCAGCGTGCGCGCGCTCACTTTGGCGGGCGCAAACGCGACCGTGTCGCCCGCGCCGGCCGCGAGCATTGCCTGTAGTTCATCGCCGGTCAAGGCCGGTTGCTGCCGCCGGATCATGTGCCCATTCCCCAGCCGCGACGGTGTGCGGCTGTCCTTGCATGGGGGTGTTGACGTATACTTTTACCTATAACATCAGACGTGGAACGCTGGCGGAAAGTCACCCTCTCTTTCAGGGGATCGGCCCTACCACCCTCCACCTCACCCACTAGAGCGGGACCACCCATGTCGCTTACGTCGTCCGTCGCCGCGCCTGCCATGTCCAAAGAGCGATATGCCAAGTTGGCGGTCGTGCTGGGCATCCTCTCCGCCTTCGCGCCCCTTTCCACCGATATGTACCTGCCGACCCTGCCGTCCATCGCCCGCGAGTTTGGCGTGCAGACGGCGATGGCCCAGCAGACGTTGGCCGTCTTCTTCTTTGGGCTGGCTGCGGGGCAAGTGGTCTATGGTCCGCTCTCCGACCGGCTGGGGCGGCGCGCCCCGCTCTTTGTCGGTTCGGCGCTCTACACGCTGGCCTGTATCGGGTGTATCTTTGCGTCGTCGCTCAGCAGCCTCATTTGGCTGCGGCTGGCGCAAGCCCTGGGCGGCTGTGCAGGGCTGGTCATCACCCGGTCGGTCGTGCGCGACTTCTTTGACCGGCGCGAATCGGCGCGCATGTATTCAGTCATGGCGTTGGTCACCGGTGTTGCGCCCATCATCGCCCCCACCATTGGCGGGCAACTGCTGGTCCACCTCGGTTGGCGCGCCGTCTTCTACGTGCTGACCGGCTACGGCGTCATCACCATGCTGTTGGTGAACTTCGCCCTGCCCGAATCGCTGCCCCAAGAACAGCGCGCCCGCGCCGGGTTGGCGACCATGCTGCGCAACTACGGCGCGCTGCTCGTCGATCCCTACTTCATGGGCTTTGCGCTGGCGAACGCGTTATCCTACGCGGCCATGTTCGCCTATATCTCGGCGTCGTCATTTGTCTTTATCGAACTCAACGGGGTTCCGCCCGAACGCTTCGGGCTGTACTTCGGCGCGAACGCGGTCGGTCTCTTGCTCGCCGCCCAACTCAACCGGATGCTCTTGCGC
>CAYJQA010000296.1:0-3745 GCA_964372065.1 uncultured Litorilinea sp. | reverse complement strand
CCGCTATGGCACGCTGGAGATTCTCCGGGTCGCGCTGGCCGTGGTCGTCGTCGGGGCCATCGTGCTGGCCGTCGTGACGGCCACGGGCTGGGGCGGCTTCCCCGGCATGCTAATCGCGCTCTGGATCACCATCGCCAGCACAGGCATCGTCGGCCCCAACGCCATGGCAGCGGCCATGGAGCCGTATGCCGCCAAGGCGGGCAGCGCCTCAGCCCTGTTGGGCGCAATCCAGTTCGCGCTGGGTGCGACTGCGAGCGCGGCGGTCGGTTGGCTGCATAACGGCACCGCGCTGCCCATGGCCGGGGTGATCGTGCTGTGCGCCATCGCGAGTTGGGTGATGCTCCGCGCGCTGGCGCTGCGGCACGCCCCGCCCCACGGATAGCCGCCGCACCCCACGCGTAGGTGCGGTTTTCCAACCGCACGCAGTTGCCCCTCAGATGTCCGCTAGGCAACCACGCCTACGGCGCGCCCCGCTCCACGGGTAGCCGCCGCCCCCACGCGTAGGTGCGGTTTTCCAACCGCACGCAGTTGCCCCCTCAGATGTACACTAGGCAGCCACGCCTACGGCGCGCCCCGGCCCAAGACCTTGGTGCAATAGCCGCCGTCCGGCTGGCTGATCGGCCGCGGCTCGGTCCGCACGCCGGAAATCGTCCAGCGGTCGGGCAGGCGGCGCTCCAGGTCGGGCGGCTGATAGCGCAGCGTAAAGACCAGCCAGCGGTGTACATCGGCGTTGTCCTGCTCGGTCAGTTCCACGCACACGCTGGTTGTCGGCGCGAACTCCCCGTTTTGCAGCGCGCCGGGCGTCACGCTCACCGTGGCATAGGTAGCGATGTCGTCAATGCGCTCGCTTGCCAACCGGCCTACATCGGCGTCGGCGTCCACTTGCCCGGCGGCGTCCGCCGTGAGCAAGAGGTCCAGCCCCGTGCGGTCGCCGCCCGCGGCCCGCAGATAGGCCAGCACGACGCCTTCGGGATAGAACGGGTGCGGCGGTATTTTGGCCTGGCAGAAACGCAGCCCCTTGTCCGCGGCGTCAAAGACGATGGCGGCGGTTTCCTCGCCCTCCGCCGCTTGCCGGCGCGTGTAGGTCGTCTCACGGCAAAGCTGGCTGCGGGCGCGATAGTCGTCCACCGGCGTCAGCCCCGCGATCGCCAGGATCGGCTTAGGCGCGGCCCCCCAGGTGTCCCACGCGATCCCCTCAAAGCCGCCCGCGGCATAGAGCTGCGTCACGCCGTAGCCCTCCACCTGGTTCTTCCACCAGACAAAGGTCAGGTGCGTCTCACGCCCGCGCAAGACCAGCTCCACCGCCGGCCCGTTACCGCCGTCGTTGGCGACGACCACCGGGACAACGCCCTCTTCCTCGCCCGGCGGCGCGACAAAGCCCTGCCCCATCTCGCCGCCAAAGCTGTAGGCCCAATAGGACGGCAGCAGCCGGTACGGTTTGTAATAGCCAAAGGGCTGGAGCGCGGCCGGGGCCAGCGACATGGTGGCGCTCGGCACGGGCGTCGCTCCGATGTCGACCACACTCACCATGTCCGTGGCGATCTGCGAATCGTAGATGGCCGCGCCGATCTGCCCAGCATCATAGCGAAAGAGGAGCAGGTACTCGACCGCCTCGTCGCCGTCGAGGTTCACCTCGGTCCACGAGCGGATCGGCTCCCAGCCTTCCGGCAGCACCTGGCCGAAGTCCAGTTCCAACGGCACGCGCGGCCGTTCCTGGCGCAGCAGCGTACTGCACCCGCCGGCTACCCACGCCAGGACGAGCAGCCCTCCCACTAACCCGCACCGTCGCAACAGAGCCATCATAGCCTCGATTGTACCGCAGGCCCGCCTATCCGGCGAGAGCGCCGCGCGCCGTCGCGCCATTCCGCCGCGCGGCCGGTTCGACATTCTCGCGCCGAAGGTAGACAATGGGCGTGCCGGGCGTCATCCCAGCAGCGCGACCCTGGATTCTGTTGATTGTTGCGTGAGTGAGTCTCTATGCGCTTACCGTTTCGCCTATCCCTCGCCGGCATCCGGCGCTCGGCATGGTCGCGGGCGCTGCTGCCCGGTCTCCACCTCAAGCGGTGGGTGCTGCTGCTCCTGGTCAGCGTCACCGTCGCGGGCTTGGGGCTGGCCTTTCTGATCCGCGACCTCTACATCACGGCGCGGCTGCCCCAGCTTGTCTACTGGTTGGCGCTGACGTTCCTGCCCGACTGGGTGCGCGGGCTGCTGCTGCTGGGCCTGGGCCTCTTGCTCAGCGGACTGGCCGTGTGGAAGCTCAACCGCGCCGTGCTCACGGCCCTCCTGCCCGGCGAAGCGCCGCGCAACCGAGAGATGGTCAACACGGTCCTGCGCCGTCAACTGCGGCGGCAGGGGCCGCGCGTCGTTGCCATCGGCGGCGGCACGGGCATGCCCGCGCTCCTGCGCGGTCTGCGCGAATACACCGACCACATCACCGCCATCGTCACCGTCGCCGACGACGGCGGCAGCAGCGGGCGTCTCCGCCGCCAGACGGGCATGCTCCCACCCGGCGACTTCCGCAACAACATCGCGGCCCTCTCCGAAGCTGAAGACCTCATGACCCGGCTCTTTCAGTATCGCTTCCCCGACCCGGTCACCGACGACGAGGGCGACGGCCTGGCCGGTCACAGCTTCGGCAATCTGTTTATCGCCACCATGGCCGCGGTCACCGGCTCCTTTGAGAGCGGCATCGCCGAGAGCAGCCGCGTCCTCGCCGTGCGCGGTCGCGTGCTGCCCAGCACGCTCGAGCACATCACCCTCTGCGCCGAGATCAGCCGCGCGGCCGCGGACGGCGGCGAGGAATGGCTGCTCGTCGAGGGCGAGAGCAAGATCCCCGCAGCCCGCGGCCGGATCGAGCGTGTCTATCTCAAGCCGGAGCAGCCGCGCGCCTATCCCCTGACCGTCCAGGCCATCTTGCAGGCCGACCTGGTCATCGCCGGGCCGGGCAGTTTCTACACGAGCGTCATGCCCAATCTGCTCGTCCCGGCCATCCAGGCAGCCATCTGCGCCACTGCCGCCCCGTGCATCTACATCTGCAACGTGGCGACACAGCCGGGCGAAACCGACGGCTATACCGTCAGCGACCACATGCGCCGCCTGCGCCAGCATGTCGGCAGCGCCTTTACCACCGTCCTCGCCAACGACAATTTCGACTATACCCTCGGTCCAAGCGCGCGCGTTGTGAGCGAGTGGGTCCCGCTCCCGCCCGACGGCGAGCCGCTTGACTATCGCCTCTTCACCGGGGACCTGGCCGACGCTGGCCGTCCCTGGCGGCACGACCCGCAGAAGCTCGCCGACCGGCTCATGGCGGTCTATCACGAGCTGCGCGGCGAGCGCGACCGCGCCGGCTAACCGTCTTCCCGCCTCCGTTCCCCAAGTAAACACCTCCGCCAATTCCCGCAGTGTGCGATTGACACAAAATGGGCATTTCGCCGCACCCTGTGGTAAAATCGTTTGGGGAGCGGCCCGGTACAGATGGCCTGCCGCCCCACAAAGCGCATTGGCCGGCGCGCCGCGCGTCTGCGTTATTCGAACAAACTTGGCCGCGGGCCGGCGCCGTCACCATTTTGTGTGCAGTTAACTGAAGTGCGTGAAACGAAGAACCAATAAAGGAGTCTGCAATGGCAACCCGAATCGCGATTAACGGCTTCGGTCGCATCGGCCGTCAGGTCACGAAGGCCCTCTTGGAGAAGTATCGCGGCCAGTTCGACCTCGTGGCGGTCAACGACCTCAGCGACGTCAAGAC
>CAYJQA010000295.1:0-7201 GCA_964372065.1 uncultured Litorilinea sp. | reverse complement strand
GTTAAAGGCGGGGTCTTCGGCCCGCAACGCCGTGAGCGCCTGGGTCAGGCTGGCGTTGCCCCCCGCGCCGGCGGCGGACTGGGGCGCGGCGGTCATGAAGCCGACCGCCGGCAGATCACGCTGAATCTCACGAGTGTTGAACGGCATCGTCTCTTGTCCTTTCGACGCGGCATTCGGCTTGGCGCTATAACGCACGGCCGAGCGGATCGGTTCCCTGGGATAACGGTTATGCCAACCGGGAGACACAGCCATGACCGCGCGTGTCCCGCCGAGTATGATTGCTTGTGCGCGGTCGTGCGCCCTGCCGGCGCACAAAACAGCGCTACAGCGCACGTCCGGTGCGTCCGGGCGCGGCGCATACTGTAAGAATGCCACCCAAAGATTGGAATAAGATTGGAGACGCGTTGGCGTTTCGTTAGCGTTTGCGGCTGGGCGCGGGCGGGGGTGCTGGGAGCGCGCTGACCGGCGACGCTAATGCAGCAGGGGGGACGAGGTGGCCGACATGCGCCCGTTGACGGGCTGCGCCGAGAGCCAAAGCTGGAGCGTCTGCCAGCGGGCGTGGCGGGGGGGCGCCAGCTCGGCCCACAGCCCGGCGTCGCTGGAGGGGGCCGGCTTGTGGGCAAACAATTGCTTGGCAAGTTCTTGGCTCATGCGCGCCAGGCTGGCTTCTTCGTCGGGCGCGACATCGACCAGGGCGGCCGCGGCCAGTACACCGGAGCGCAGCAACTCGCCGGTTTCGTCATAGTCCGGATGGCCGCCCGCGGTGGCCTGGTCAAACTGGTGGCGCAACTGGCCTTCGCTGACGATCTGGAGCGCCTGGGCAAAGATCGCGGCCACGCGTGGGTTGTCCGTGGCCGCCGCAAACTGCGCGGCGCGGCTGAAGCAGTAATCGCCGGAGAGGATGGCGCTGCCGACAAAGGAGCGATCCATCACGCTTTCCTGATCGCCGGGGTGCCGGTCATAGGCCGCGCCGACCAGCAGACGGTGCACGTGGAGGGCGATGTGCAGCATTTCCAGCGCCGCGGCCAACGTGATGCGCCGCCCGCGGAGGGCGTCGTCGTCGTCGTCCGTGACCGCGGTAGCCAGGACAATGGCCGCGCGCGTCAGGGGAAAGGTGCGCTTCGCCTGGGCGCGCACGATATCGCCGAGCGGGCTGCCCAAGCCGTCGACGGCCTGCTGGAGCATCTGGTGTACTTCGCTCAGTTCGTTCTCAAAGCTGGAGAACGCATTCGGGCTGTGCATGGATCGTTCTGGCATGTCTAATGGTCCGGGCGCGGTCGCTTGATCAACAGATTGTCTATATGTTCGATGGCTGCCTGGGCAGAGTCGCCCATATAGACGCCGGCGATGAGACCGCGCAAGTCCGGTCGCCGGTTGAAGGCTTGGCCGCCGTAGCCAATGATGGGCGCAGACTGTCCTGGGACGGTCAGATGAGCGGTGAGCCGGCCCAGTTCTTCGGCGGCCTTGGCCGTGCTGGCGCTGAATAGCAGCATCGCCGGTTGTTGGCGCGGCATGTCGGCGGTGAGGGCTTCAACGGGTAGATTCTGGCCAAAATAGTGGACACGATAGCCGGCGCGGCGCAGGTAGAGGCTCAACAGGAGCGCACCTACCTCGTGTAGTTCGGTGGGGGCGCACGCAACCCAGACCAGCGGCCCATCCGCGCCGTTGGGAGTGGCCCACAGCAGCGCGGCGAGGCGTTGGATCAGATAGTTGGCGGCGAAGTGTTCGGCGGCGATGCTGAGCGCGCCGCTGTGCCAACGGTCGCCAATCTCCTCGAGCGCGGGCCGAAAGAGCGCTTCGCCCACTTGCTCGACCGGATACATGGCAAAGGCTTCGGCGACGACCGATTCGGCGGTGGCCGCGTCATAGTTGAGCAGCCCCCGCAGCAGTTCGGCCTGCAAGCACGGAAAGTCGCGCACCTGGCCGCGGAGCGCAGTGGAGGCGCGTCCGGTACGGTCAATACCGGCGCTGCCGGACGCGCCGGGCAAGACCGCCCGCTCCAGCCCGTGGGCATCGTCCACAATGGAGCCAAGCCAAGTCACGGCCTGGCTGATGGACATGCCCGCATCGACTTGTGTCTTGAGCCAGCGAATCACGGCGACATCCCGCTCCGAGTAGAGCCGATAGCCGCTCTCTGATCGCTTGGGCCGGCATACATTGTAACGCCGTTCCCAGGCGCGCAGCGTGCTGGGGCTGATGTTCGTCGCCTGGACCACAGCCTTGATGTTGTACAGGGGGGTGGTGGCGTATTCGTCTAGTCGGAAACCCGCAGTCACACTGCCCCCGCCCGCATAGGGTCCACGGCGCACCAACTTGGCGTCGAACCGTTGTCGCATCTCTGCGAGAACATGGTACATAGATTGTCGATGCTGTTCGGCATCGTAGCATACATTGCGCCATCCAACAATAAGATGGCGTCGGCGGAGCGGTTGCGAGCGTCGCTCACAGGACGGAATGGTCCACCATGACGCGCGGCAGACCGCCCACCGGCAAACGCTGGCCGCGGCGAATGGACTCGGCCGCGGTCAGGACGGCGGCTAGGCTGTGCACGCCGTCAGCGCCGCCCGCCAGCGGCGCTGACCCCACCCGCACGGCGTCTACGAAGCGCTGTGCGGCGGCCAGTGCGACATCCGCGGGCGGCAGGGGGACGGCCTCACTCCCGCCGTGACGCAGCAGCCACAACTCGCCCGGCGGCGCGTCGACCCAACAGTGACGGGCGACTAGCGTCCCGCGGCTGCCGTGGACTTCCACGCTGGTCGGGGTGTGGGGGATGACGAACGAATCGTGGGCGGCGGCGGCGAGGCCGGAGCGGCGCAGGGTGACGACCGTGCGGACGTCTTCCTCCACCGCGTCGCCCAACAGCCGTGGCGACGCCGCGGCAAAGATGTCGGCGATGTCGTCGCGCAGGAGAAAGCGCAGCATGTCCAGGCTGTGCAGTGTACGGTCAAGCAGGACGCCGCCCGCGGGCGGGGCCAGCCGCCAGGTCTGGCGCGCCGTGGGCAGCAGCCCGACGTGGGTGACGGTGACGCTCAACACATCGCCGATGGACCCGTCGGCGATCAGCTCGCGCAGAGTGAACAGGGCGGGTTCGGCGCGGCGGCGGAAGTTGACGCTTAGGACCAGCCCCTGGCTGAGCGCGGTGTGATTGACACGCTGCGCTTCGTCCACGTCCAACGCGAGGGGCGGCTCGCAGAAGACATGCTTGCCCGCCGCCAGCGCGGCCATGACCGTCTGGGCGTGATGGCGCGGATGGTTGCCCACATAGATGCAGTGGATGTCCGGCTGGGCCAGGAGATCGGCCAGGTTCAGATAGGTGTGGGGAATGGCCTGGACGTCGGCGAAAAGGCGGGCGCGGTGTTCGCTGTGGCTGAAGACGCCCAGCACGGCGCTATCGACGACGGCGCGGCCGGCTTGCGGCAGGGGCGGCAGCCGCCGCAGGGCCGGGACCATATGCTGGCCGGCGGCCGCGCTGGCCCCCACGATGCCCCAGCCCAGGGTCGCGTCACCGAGGACAGCGCGCGGCGCGTATACGGGTCGCTGCGGGTTCATGGGGTAGGCGCGTCCGGGCGCGGGCAACGACGGCGCATCCCCTGCGCTGTGAGGGGAGGCTGCGCTGGGCTTAACCTGACAAGCGCCGGGCTAATAGGTGTCCTCGTCGCCGGCGATGAGCTGGTAGAGGTTGTTGAGGTCTTCTTCACTGTAGAAATGGACAACCAAGCGACCGCTGCCGTCCTTGTTGCGCGCCAGGTTGACGCGTGTGCCCAGAAAGGCGCGGAAGCGGTTCTCCAGATGCGCCAAGTGGGCGTCGGCCACGGTCGGCTCGGGCGGCGGCGGGGCGGGTTCGTTCTTTTTGGCGGCGGCCAGCAAGGCTTGCTTGACATATTCTTCGGTCTGGCGCACAGAGAGGGCGCGGCTCAGGATGCGCGCCAGGCCGGCGGTCATGGCCTCTTGGTCGGGCAAAGCAAGCAGGGCGCGCGCATGGCCCGCGCTGATGCGCCCATCGCCCAACGCCTCCTGGACGGCGCGGGGGAGTTGGAGCAGGCGGAGGGTGTTGGCGATGGCCGACCGGCTCTTGCCGACGCGCTGGCCGATCTCGGCCTGGGTCAAGGTGAACTCGTCGATGAGGGTCTGGTAGGCCGCGGCTTCTTCCAGCGGGTTCAGGTCGGCGCGCTGGAGGTTCTCGACCAGCGCTAGTTCGACCAATTGCTCGGGTGAGGCGTCGCGCACGAGGGCGGGCACGGTCTCGAACTCGGCCAGGCGCGCGGCGCGCCAACGCCGTTCCCCGGCGATGAGCCAGTACTTGCCCGGTTCGTGCGGGTTGGTGGTGAGCAAAAGCGGCTGGATGATGCCGTGTTCGCGGACGGACGCGGCCAACTCCTCCAACGCCGCGGGGTCAAAGAGAGCGCGCGGCTGCTGGGGATTGGGCGCGATGTCGTCTAGGGGGACCTGGCGCACGCCTGCGGCGGCCAGGTCGGTTGCGGGCGCGGCTTCATCCAGGTCGGTGGGCGCAGTTGTTTGGGTGTCGACAATGAGCGCGCCCAGCCCACGCCCAAGCGCGCGCCGTTTGCCCCCGCCCGCGTTAATCATTGCATCCTCCCTCGGTCCGTCAGGCCGCGACTAAGTTGGTCGACGGGTTTTCGGCGCGCGCCATGAACTCTTGGGCCAGAGCATGGTAGGCCAGCGCCCCCGCGCTGGCGGGCGCATAACTCAGGATGGTCTGGCCGTAGCTGGGCGCTTCGCTTAAGCGGATATTGCGCGGGATAATCGTCTGGAAGACTTCATCCGGGAAGTATTCGCGCACCTCCTGGACCACCTGCTGGCCCAAGTTGGTGCGCCCGTCGTACATAGTCAGCACCACCCCCGCGATCTTGAGGCGGTCGTTGAGGACGTCATGCACCTGCTGGATGGTCTGGAGCAACATGCTCAACCCTTCCAGCGCCAGGTATTCGCACTGGACCGGAATAATCACGCCATCCAGAGCGGCGGTCAGCCCATTGACCGTCAGCAGCCCCAAGCTGGGCGGCTCGTCGATGAGGATGTAGTCGTAGAGTTCATGGACAGGCTTGAGCGCACGTTCCAGCAGCCGCTCGCGCGCCATGAGGCGAGCCATCTCCACTTCTGCGCCCGCCAAGTCGGTGGTGGACGGGACCAGGTCCAGCCCGACGCGCTCGGTGAGCGTAATGGCGCGCTGGATGGGTAGCCCTTCGATCAAGACGTTGTAGAGGCTGGCGGTGAGGCCGCGCGGGTCCACGCCCAAGCTGGTCGTGGCGTTGCCCTGGGGGTCGGTATCGACCACGAGCACGCGGCGACCGGCTTCGGCCAGGTACGCGCCCAGATTCACCGTGGTGGTGGTCTTGGCGACGCCGCCTTTTTGGTTGGCAAAGACGTAGATGCGGGCTGTCATAGTGCCGTCATTCCGCCGTCAACTCTCGCGCTGGGTTGCGCCGTGGGCCAGGGTGCGTTTACGCATCGGCGTTGATCGACTGGTCCGGCATGGGGTGAGCGGCCATATAGGCCAAGACTTGCTCCCGGTTGGGGATGCCGCTGACCCCCAGATGCTCCACGCCGAACGAAGCCGTCACGTTGGCAAAGCGGGCCGCCTGGACGGGGTCGCCCGTCTCTTGCAGCCGGATCAAGAAGGCCGTCGCAAAGATGTCGCCCGCGCCGGTGGGGTCCAACTCCTGGGCCGGCCGCGGCGGAATCTTGGTCTGGATCACCTGGCCGTCGTCCCGGCGCTGATAGATGGTGCTGCCGTCGTGATACTCGGTCAAGACGACCAACGGCGTATGGGCGATCAGCGCGTCCAGGCGGCTCAGGTCGTAGTCAATATCCTCCAACGAAAGCACCAGCACGTCCAAATGTGGGAGAATGGCGTCGGCGGTGTCCCAGGCTTTGGCATGGACGCGCCCCGTGGCGTCCCACTGCCGCATCCATCCTTGCGGCACAGCGATCACCAGGCTTTCGTCCGGAAAGAGGGCGGCCACATCGGGTGTGATCTCGTCGACCAGCGGCCCCAAGAGGACGGCTTGGGCCTGGCGCAGGCTGGGCGGGATGTCGGCGGCGGTGATGGGCAGCGCCTGGGCATAGCAGTACTGGATGCGACCGTGGTCGGTGTAGACATTGGCAAAGGTCGTGGTCACGGGCGACGGCAGCACATGCAGGTCGATGTTGGGCGGCAGCTCGGACAGGTCGGTGCTGGCGGCCGCGCGTGTCAGGACGGTGGGCCGCCGCCCTAGCTGCACGGCGGTCACGGCGGCGAAACTGACGGTTCCGCCCAAGCGGCAATCACTGTGCGGGTCGGAAGTAGCCAGGTCGCAGGTTACATGGCCGACGAACAAAAGTTCCGGGTGCGCTTCGTCCTGGCGCGATTGTAGCATGTCTATCATCCTCGGTCAAAGCAACCCGGATCGGGCGAGGTTGCAGCGGCTCAAACAAAAGCCCCGCCCGATAGGGGGCGGGGCCGATAGGTGTCCGGCAGCAAAGCGACGGTCTCGGCGCGGGAGGCCGCGTCACCGGCGTAGCCCGCAGGCCATCAGCCCTTGGCGACGATGTGCACCTTGCGGCGCTCACCTTCGCCGGAGCTTTGGGTGTAGACGGTGGGGTGGTCGCGCAAGGCGAGATGCACGATCCGCCGTTCGTTGGCGGGCATGGGTTCGAGCGAGACGGCGCGGCCGGATTGGGCCACCTGGTCCGCCATGCGCAGCGCCAGTTGGGTCAGTTGGTTGATGCGCCGCTCTTTGTACTGCTCCACATCCACGACAATGTTCTTCCACTGCTTGATGCGCTGGTTGACCATGAGGCGCACCAGGTATTGGATGCCGGCGAGCGTTTCGCCGCGGCGTCCGATGAGCGCGCTGAGGTCGTGGCCGTGGATGTCCAGGAGCAGGTAGCGGTCGGTGTGGTCGTTGTCGGCGGCGTGCCAACTGGCGATGATTTGGGCGTCAAAGCCCATGCGCCGCACCATTTCGCTCAGAAACTCGGTAGCCAGCGCGGCCAGTTCGTCGTCGTCAATGGCGACGGCGGGCGCGGTGCTGGCGGGGATGTCCTCTTCCACGTCCTCCATCCCCACCACGCGGCGCGGCGCGGCGGGGACCGGCGTGGGGGCGGGCGCAGGCGCGGCCGGCTGGGCGGGCTTGGGCGCAGGCGCAGTGGGGGCTGGGGTCGCCGGCCCGGCGAGCCGGACGATGCGCACCTTCGCCGG
>CAYJQA010000294.1:0-7231 GCA_964372065.1 uncultured Litorilinea sp. | reverse complement strand
GCACAAGACCACCATGAAGCCGTGGTGAGAGGCCGCCTTCTCGATGCTCTCGATCAGGGCTGAGTAGAAGGGGCTGGAGATATTGGGTACGATGGCCCCGATGAGCCGGGAAGGATTGGGTAATTTGCGGTAACGTTCGAGGGGATACCCTAGTTGCTCAGCTGCAGCCAGGATGCGCGCAGCCAATTCGTGGTCGACTGATCCTTTACCGGATAGCGCCCGTGATACAGTCGACTGGGAGACACCGACAGCTTTTGCTATATCATCTAGCTTTGGTGTAGCCATGGTAGCAGCTAGTAGAACGATGGGTTCGGCCTAATTGACGCTGAAATGTTGCAGCAAATTACAAGAAACACATTCTGTCCCGTAACGGGTATTCAGAGCAAATACCGATAATATGGTGACCGGCACGGTTTCTGGATCTGGTTTAGAAACTATACAGTAGCTTATCATCTGGTTTTGCGCATGTCAATGGGGAATTGCGGCCTTGTCTTGCGCAAAATCGCATCGTGATTGCTGGGTTTCATGCAAGTGTCGCGTGGTCTGGACTCAGAAATGCTCGGCTTTACTCGGGTACAATCAATCCAGGTACACCGATTGGAGATGGTGATGTGACTGGCCGACAGGCTGTCCCCGGAACTACACTACGGCCAGAGTGAGAACGGTGGTTTTCGAGGGATGTGATCGAAGAGGTGTAGTGGACCCCAAGATCTAGGTCTCCGGCAGGTTTGGTGTAATGGGGTGAGTGTATAACTGACTTCTTGCCTAACAATGAAAAACCAACATTCTGGGCTCCCACTTCCCGACTGGCGAACTACTGAAGTCGTCTACTCCACTTTCAGCGTAAAGAAGACATCCGGTTGAATGATGCCACTGCCAGCAAGGAACCGGCTGAAGCTTCTCAGGGCACCTCTGTAGTCTTGCTTCTTGCCCAGCGAAAGCTCGGAACCATTGAAGGGGTTTGCTAACGCACCCAAGAATGCTTGCCCGTCCGCATGAGTAAGTTCTGAGAGCTGCAAGGAGTGGTTTCTTGCCTTAAGGTATCGCAAGAAGCGTTTGAGATGCTGCTCCCGCCGCCTTGCCCCAAGAGCAGCAAACTGCCTGCAGTACATGATCATGTAGACTGCCATCGCCTCATTTATCGTTTGGACTACTGTAACGTCGAATGTCTCTGCCGCAAGCGTAGCGACCTGTAAGCGTGGCGGCACCGCATCAACCGGCGGATGCACGTATTCGATTGTCATGGCATAGGGAATCCGATGCTGGTTCCCACCCTTTTTGTGTTGTATTACGCGGGAGCAATGTGGCGCTGATCGCGGGGATGCTGCTGGCCGTGTTTGGCCGCGTGCTGGGCCGCCGCGCCGTGCTGCCCGCGCTGGCCGGGATCGCGGTCTATGCCGTGGTGGTGGGCGGCGATGCCACGGTGGTGCGCGCGGCGGTCATGGGGGGGCTGGTGGTCGTCGCGACGGGTCTGCAACGGCGCAGCACCGGGCTGGTGAGCCTGGCCGTGGCGGTCTGGCTGATGGCGCTGGCCAACCCCAGCGTGGTCTGGGACGTGGGCTTGCAGTTGAGCGCGGCGGCGACGGTGGGGCTGATCCTCTTTGCGGCTAAGCTCGAGCAGTGGTTGACCGCCCGCTGGCCGAGCTTACAGGGCGGCGCGCTGACGGGGACGGCCACGCCGCGATCCGGCGGCGGCGGGCCGGGCAGCGTGCTGCGCGGGGTCGTGGTGGACGGCGGCGTGATCACCGTGGCCGCGACGGTGTTGACGCTGCCGCTGGTGGCCTACCACTTTCAGCGGGTGAGTGTGGCGGGCCTGCTGGCGAATCTGCTCATTGTGCCCGCGCAGCCGTTGATCCTGACCAGCGGGACGGCGGGGGTGGCGTTCGGCGTGGCGGGCGTGCCGTGGCTACCGCAGGGGCTGCTGTGGGTGGCCTGGCTGGGGCTGTGGTGGACCGAGTGCGTGGTGACGTGGGTGGCGGCGCTGCCGGGCGCGAGTTGGGCCACGCCGAGCTTTGGGCTGCCCGCGCTGGCCGCGACCTATGCCGTGATCGCGCTGGTCGCCGCCCGCGACCGGCTGCCGCGGCTGTCGACGGGCCGCGCGGCGTCACACGCCGGGCGGGGCGCGGCATGGCTGACGGGCGCGCCGGCGCTGTTGGCGTTGGGCGTGCTGGCGGGGTTGAGCGTCTTGGCCGCGGCGGCGCTGCCGGACGGCAAACTACACGTGGTCTTCCTGGACGTGGGCCAAGGCGACGCGATCTTCATCCAGACGCCCGGCGGCCGCCAAGTGCTGGTGGACGGCGGCGAGCGGGCGAGCGTGCTGGTCAACGAACTGGGCGCGGTGATGCCCTTCTGGGACCGCCGGCTGGACCTGGCCGCGCTGACCCATGCCGACGCCGACCACATGGACGCCCAGATCGAGCTGCCGCGACGGTTGGCGCTGGACGGCGCGCTGGCGACCGCGGCGACACTGGAATCGGCGGACGCGGCGGCTTGGCGCGACGCGCTGCACGTGGGCGGCGTCACCCCGGTCGCGCTGGCCGCGGGCGCGTGGGTGGACCTGGGCGACGGGGTGACGCTGCGCGTGCTCAACCCCGACCCCGCGGGCTATGTGGGGCCGGACCCGGACAACGAGAATTCGCTGGTGCTGCGGGTGGAGTATGGCGCGTTTCAGGCGCTGCTGACGGGCGATGCGGGACTGCCCAGCGAAGCGGCTTGGCTGGGCGCGGGCGCGCCGCTGGCGGCCACGGTGCTAAAGGTAGGGCATCACGGGAGCAAGACGAGCACCGGGCCGAGCTTTGTGGCTGCAGTGCAGCCGCAACTGGCGGTGATCCAGGTGGGCGCGGAGAACCGCTACGGGCATCCCACGGCGGAGACGCTGGCGAATCTGGCCGCGACGACCGTGCTGCGGACAGACCTCGACGGGCGCATCGAGGTGGTCAGCGACGGCCGCCGCATGTGGGTGCGGACGGGTAAATGACGCCTCACAAGTGGACGTGATCGAAGCCGTCGAGACCGCTACTTCAGGCTTGCTAAAGTCCTGAGAGCTTTCATGGTTTCGGCTGAGCAACAACAAATGGGGTTCTGGTTATCAGGTGGCTGCCGCTCAGAACGGAATGTCATCATCTGATAACTCTGGTTGGTCAGGGGACGATAGGAAAGGGGTGCCATCATCCAGCCAGATAGCGGGTTTTTCAGGATCAGTTTGATCCTTGAACGCAACTGCGAGGTTGGTCTGCCAGTCTTGCGGGTAATTCCGTATAGATCCGAGGAGAGTTGTTCGCACATTCGTATCGTCAGACTGGATAGCCGAAACGATTGCTCGAATGCACCGATTCATCAATGGTTCGTCGGAGAAGATCTCAGGGAGAAAATGCATGAAGTATTTTGCCACGTAGTTCCGGTCATCTGCGTCAAAGCCTTCCAGCTTATTAGCTATAACTCTCGCCGCATCTCGACGAAGGCTAAACGCTTTGATGAACTTGCCCGACCATGTTGCGAGAGGTTGTGTAACTGTGCCACTTGAAAGGACCTCACCGTCTCTGATGCCTAAAATCAGTTTGTTCTCAATGCGGAGTTTGGCGACCTCGTCCAAACGCGACCACATCTCCGGTGTTAGCATCTGTAGGCTTGTACGGATTGACGCATCATCAGTTACTGTTCTTAGTTCTTCCGAAACGACAGCGAGGTAACTGTTGAGTTGGGCATCCGACAGCCCCTCCAACAGGGCCTCAATAGGTGACGCGATTTCTTAAGGTCGACCTGGTATCTGCTTTGATACAGCGCGATTATGGCGTCTCCGCGTCTCATTGGAGGGATCCTGCCGACGAGTAACTCGGCGTAACGTGCCGAATCGACGAACTCCGGGTCCAGTACCTGCGCCATGAAGTGCTCGGCGGTAAATGCTTCTCTAGAAGCGATCAGCAATGCCAAGAGGTAATCGAGAAATACGATGATAGAGTCAGCAGTCCGTTTGGTATCAGTAGTTCGTTCGTGGCTCCTTGGATTCCGAATCCCAAGATATACTCCGCGGATAATCTGCTCAAGACCCTTTTGAACATTTCGTTCGGTATCCGTCTGTAGTGAGTTTACTCTCAGGCGGGGGCTGTCCCCCCCAAGCGCCTGAGTGACAAGTGATGCACCATCACCATCAACCCCCGCTCTCTCACGGAGGATCGAACTTAGGTAGTGGACAGCGTCGAGAATGGCGTGACTGTATTTTCCCGCTTCATATGCGCTCTCGACAGCAAGCCAGAGTTCTTGTGAGATTTCCGTACTCAAGTTCATCGTAGGATTCTCTGTGGGGGCACTTGTATCTGGTGATTGGGGCAACCTGTCTTATGAGACAGTGCCTGTTGCCAACTCGAGGAATAGCGGGGTTCGATGGCTTATGAGTAGCCATGCATTACGGATTGCAAGTTGTCCCAGAAAGAGACGTCGAACTCCTTGGTGAGCAGATAGGCTTGGCCGACGACGAGGCCGAGCCAGGGTAGTTGGATGAGGCTAAGGGGCGCAATGCCGATGATGAAGGCGATCGTTCCCCACAAGCCGACCTTGACCGCCCGGCCTTTGTGCAGGATCAGCAGGCCCATGACGATCTCAAAGGCCATGAGCAACAGGCCAAAGAGCCGCGGACTCCAGCTCGTGACGGTTGTCGCGACGTTGGCGTAGAGTGGGATCAGCGCGCCGCTTGCATAGTCAACATAGCCCTGTGGATTGGTGAACGTGAAGTAACCGTTGACCCCCAGCGCCATGACGAGGAAGAAGCAGCCGAGAAAGATGCGCCCGGCGTTGGGGCGTAGCAAGCAGAGGGCCATCACGACCAAGACGAAGATCACGCTGACGATATAGGGGATAAGCATGGTCCGGTTCTCCTGTGCAGGTGGGCGGCGACGGGATGCGGGGCTGATTCCAATCTAGCACCCTTACGGCTGCGCGACAAGCGACAGATTTCCTACGTGGGGCGAGGGAGCGTGCAATTGCGCGGGCGGCGGATGGGTGATACAGTCGGGCGAGTTGACTACCGGTGACCACCCAAAAGCTGAGGGAACGCATGCAGGTTGACACGGATCCGCGAGAGAAGATTGACGGGCCGCGCGCCGCACGGCCGCATGAACTGGGGCAGGTGATCGACTGCTGCAATGCGGTGTTGCGCCAAGAGGCGGGAAGGCCGCTAAGCTGGGGCCACTTCTGGCCGCATGTGTATGCGCCGGACAATCGGGAGAATGTGCGGCTGATCAAGGTCAATCGCCAGGTAGTCAGCAGCATGGCGATCTTTGTGGCCGACGCGCGCGCGGGCGCGCCCGGGGCGCACCCGACGCTGCGCGTGGGCGGGATCTGCGGCGTGACCACGCTGACGGAGTATCGCCGCCGCGGCTTCGCGGGCCAGTTGCTGCAAGACTGCCACGCCAAGATGCTGGCGGACGGCTGCGACGTGGGGCTGCTCTCCACCGGGATCGACAATTGGTACCGGCGCTTCGGCTGGGAGAACGGCTGCCTGCAATGGGCCTTTCCGGTGGACCGGTTTACGGCGGGCTATTTGCCCGCGCTCCCGCCGGATGCGACCGTCGACGTGGTGGACGACGACCCGGCGGACCTGGCCGCGCTGCTCGATCTGTATGCGGCGGGGACATTCGTGGTGCAGCGCAGCGTGGAACTGACGGGCATCCTGCTCCAGCGGCCCAACTGGCGGGCGTTCCTGGCGCGGCGCGGCGGGCAAGTCATCGCCTATGTAGTGCAGAACGTCGACTGGATTATCGAGTATGGCGGGGAAGCCGCGGCCGTCGCCGGGTTGATCCGCCACGTGTTCGCCGAGCGGGATGACCCCAACCGGCCCACGTCGGGCCGCGACCCCCAGGCCATGCCGTTGCCGCCGCGGCTGATGGTGCGAACGCCGCCCGCGGCCGATAGTTTCACCGCGATCCTGACCGGTTTGGGGCTGCCATGCCAGAGCACGCACATGGGGATGCTGCGGATCATCAACGCGCGGCAACTGCTGGCGAAGGTCGCGCCGTGGCTCACGGTGGTCGAGGAGAGCGAGGAGCAACTTGTCTTGGCGGACGGGCGCGAGCAGTTGACCATTGGCCGCGGGGCGCTGGTCAAGCTGATCTTCGGGCCGGAGCGTGTGGCCGCGTTTGGTGGTGACCGGCTGCCCGTGCCGTTCTATATCCCGCCGCTAGACCGGGTGTAGGCGGGCTAGGGCGTCCAGGTCTTGATCCAGGGCGAGTAACCGGCCGCGGTGTCGCGGAAGCCGACTTTGCGATAGAAGTCGTTGCCCGCCGGCATAAAGGAGCGCGTGACGCCGCGGGCGGCCATGCGCCGGAAGCCTGCATGCAGCAGGGCGCGGGCCAGCCCCAACCCCTGATAGTCGGCGCGCGTGCCGACCGGCTCAAAGTTGGCATAGTGGTTGGCCGCGTCCACCCAAATGGTGCAAAAGGAAGCGCAGTCGCCGTTGGGGGCTTGGATAAAGAGGTCCAGGTCGGCGGCGTAATCGGGCGCTTGCTGCATGGCGCGGAAGGCGGACGCGGGCGGCCAGTCGGACGGGGCATAGCCGCCGCCAAAGGCGATGGCCTTGGCCTGCCGCCGTCGTTCCACGTCGTCTTCGTCGGCAACGCTCTTGAGGCCAAAGCCCGTGGGCAGCGGGAGCGCCGGAGGCGGGGCGGCGGGGTCCCGCGCGTACTCCAGGGAAGGCGTGGGCTGCGGCAGCGTCCGATAGCCGCGGGCCGCGGCGACATCCTCCAGCGCGCAACCATGATTGACATAAAGCTTGAGGAACGCGACGCCTTCGGCGCTGTCGGCGAGACGCGCTTCGGCGTCGGCGACCAGTTCGTCGTAGAGGAAGGCATAGGCGGGGTGGATCTGGAACCATGCTTCGCCGGGGCCTTCGTTCTCGGTGTGCGCGACGGCGACGATCTCCCCGGCGTCGTTCTCCCAGACGGCCACCAGACTTTCCCAACGGGTCACTTCGTCCCACAGAAACGGGTGCGGTCGCGTGGGCACGTCGAAGTGGCGGACGTTGTAATAGCTATGGACCGGCGCGGCAAAATAGCGGCAGAAGTTCCAGTGGTCGATGAGCCAGTTGAAGGGGCGCTGATAGACGGCAAAGGTGTCGATCAGGAATTGCCGGATGCGGAGGAAGTCGCGCTCCGGTTGGTAGGCGCGTCGGTGGGTAGGGGCGTCCATGATGGCATTCTCGCGGCGCAGTTGCCGGGAAGCACCGTGGCTTCCCGGCAAC
>CAYJQA010000293.1:0-7252 GCA_964372065.1 uncultured Litorilinea sp. | reverse complement strand
CCAACGCGCATTTTCCAACGGTCAGGTTTAGCCCCTGGAGCGCTACCATCTCCAGTGCGGCCACCTTATAGATTTTGACCAGGTTCCCACAGAGGATAAACGACTCGGTCATGGCCTGTCCTTGCCTATAACGTCTCGCCCAGTTTGATGGCCTGGAAGATCTTCATGCGCAGCAGCAGCCCGGCCAACACGCTCAACGCGGCCACAAACAGCACGCCGAACAGCGCATAGATGCGGAAGATCGCGGGCCAGGCAATCTCGACCAGGAAGGGCGGCGTCAACGCGACCGGGTCGCTCCCCACCTGGAGATAGGGGATATAGACATTACTCACCAGCGCACCCAGCGCCGTCCCCACGCCCAGCCCCAACAGGATGACGAACGCCAGTTCCCAGGCCAAGAAGGTCGTCATCTGGCCCGGCGACAGGCCGATCGCACGCAGCGTGCCAAGTTCGATAAAGCGCCGGCGGAACGAGAAGAGCGCATACAGGAAGAACCCCAGGACGGTGAGCAGGGCGGCGGCGAGGAAACCCACCGACAACACGCCGAACAGACCTTGTCGCTCCGGCTTGCGTTGCTCCTCGGCGATCTTGAGCCGCGCCGACCGATAATCCAGCACGGAAATATCCAGCGGGCGCAGTTGGTCCACGACTTGCTCCAGGTCGGCGTCCGGCGTCGTCTTGACCCACACGTTGTAGGGCACTTCCCCGCCCGCCATCTCGAAGAAGTTGTCCAAGTTGCCGACGATCAGCGGGACGACGTCCTCATCCGTGGGATAGTAGGTCGGGAAGTAGGTGTATTCGCCGACCACGATCATGTTCATCTCGGCGCGCATGCTGTAGCTGTTGACGCGAATCTGGATGGGGTCGCCCACGTTGACCGCGTTTTCGCGCATGAGAGTGCCCGGCAGCAAGACGCCGTTGGAGGCGACCGCCAGCGAGTTCATCAGCGCACCCATCCCCGCCGGCGCAAAGTCGCGCCGCCAGTAGGCCACCTTGGGGAAGTCGATGCGGTCAATCCCCAGGAAGCGGGCTTCCTTCCACTTGCCTTGGGCCTGGATGCTGGCGGAATAGTCGCCGATGCGTGCGGCGGCCACCACATCCGGCGCTTCCAGATGCTCGGAGACGGGTACAAAGACCCACTTTTCCTCCGAGATGCTGGACGACGCGGAGCCAGCCGCTTCGCCGGTGGTCGTCGCGCCGCCGGGAGCCGCCTGATCCGTGTTCGTCGTCTCACTCTGGTCGCTGGTCGCGGCCGTCGTTTGCCCCAGCTCGACCAGGTGGGCGTCGGCCCCAATCTCGTAATAGGTTTGGTCGTAGAGGTGGGCGTCCAGGGTTTGCGCCAGGGATGCCGTAAAGGTGGAGAGCGCCAGAGTCAGGATAAGCAGCACCAGCGGCGCGGTGTAGAAGGCCGGATCGCGCGCCAGATAGCGCGTTGCCAGCAGGAAGCCGACGCTGTTGGTCCTGCTGGCCAACCAGGCGAAGGCGGCCATCAAGAAAGGCAGCAGCCGCAGGACAAAGAGCGTCAAGGCCAGCGCGCCTAGGGCCGGGACGAGAAAGAGCAGCGGGTTGGAGAACGGACTGGTGGATTCCACCCCCGGCATGGTAATGCTGCCCTGCTGGCTGAGCAGATACGTGCCGTAGGCCGCCGGGATCAACAGCAGCAAGTCCAGCCACGCGCGCTGCCACCAGGGGGGGCGAAGGGTGCGCGCCTGCTCGCGCTTATACGACACGATTGTGTGGCGCGACGCACCCAGGGACGGGAAGACCTGTGCGATCATGGTGACGACTACCGCCGCCACGCCGAAGCGCAGCGTCGTCATGGTCATGCCCACGCGCAAGTCGGAGTCAATGGTGAAGTTGAGGAAGCTCTTGGTCGCGCCAATCGCCTGTGCGATCTGGTGGCTGACCGGAATGCCCGCGGCGAGGGCAACCAGGCCGAGCAAGAGCGCCTCCAGCGCCGCGATGCCAATCACTTGTGCTACCGTCGCCCCGCGGCTGCGCAGCACGGCAATCTCGTTGCGTTGGCGACTCACCGCCAGGCCGACAACCAGCCCGATAAACGCCAGCATCAGCCCGATGATGGGGATGCTGAACGCATAGAGCAGCACGTTCAAGATCTGTGACGAGCGCCGATAGCGGTTGAGCGCGTCTTGGGGCGAAACCTCCAGACGCGTGTTGGGGAGGATCGAGGCGGCTTGCTGGGACAGCGAGCTGATGCGCCCCACCAACCAAGCGACATCGTCCGAGCTAATGCGGCTGCCGTCCTGGACGAAGTACCAGAGGGCCTGGGCGACCTCGTCATCCAAGAGGGGCACCAGGCGCAACTGGTAGCTGTCCATGGGGACGAAGAACTGATTGGCAAAGACCGTCTGGCGGTAGAACCAGTAGGGTTCCGCCGGGTCGGTCGCCTGCCAGATCCCCGATACGCGCAGCGGCACTTGGGCGACGCGTTGGCTGCCTTCCTTCTCGGAGCGGCGAAAGGCGACGAACGATTCGCCCGCCTGGATGCCGAATTCGTCCGCGGCCGCGACGTTAACCAATACCTCCATAGGCGTTTCGGGGTTGGTGTCGGCGACGGCCGGCAGCGCGCCTTCCAGCAGGGTGATGTGCGATTCGAAATCGGACGCCGTGGAAAAGTTGATCCACGCCAGCGGGTCGCGCACATCGGCGTAGGCGCTGTCGCCGGCCGGGAACAACCGGAAGTTGTCGGTGCGGAAGTAGCGCACCCTTAGCTCAGACGGCAGCCCCAATTGGGCCGGTCCTTGTTCCCACAGAAAGTCATCGACCTGTTCGATGTCTTTCCATTCCAGCAGACCGTAGAGCGAGCCGACATAGCGGAACATGAACGCAAAGGGAGGGCGCTGTAGCTCACCTTCCCCCGACTCGCGCGCCAACTCGCGCTGGAGGACCCGGTAGTACACGGCGTCACTGTACAGCGGCACACTCATGACGATGGCGACCGAGGCGACCAGCCCCAATGCTGTGGCTAGCGCCAGCCCCCGCTGGGCGAGCAGCCGCCGCGCCGCGACCGCAAAGATGGATAGACTACGAAGAATGAACTGCATGACCGGCTATTGTCCGACGATTAGTTGGCCTTCTTCCAGGCCGCTCTCGATCTCGACGCGGTCCAGCGCCTCGATCCCGACTTCCACATCGACGCGGCGCTGGACTTCGCCATCCTGGAGCAAGGCGAAGCGCCGCCCGTCAAAGATGCGGAGGGCCTGCGGCGGCAACCAGAGCACGTCCGTCTTGCGCTCCAACTCGACGGTGACGCGCACCAAGTCACCCAACTCGAAACCGGCGTCCAACGCGCTGGCTGCAATCGTCACCCGCGTCGATTTGTCCATGTCTTCCACGGTCGTGCCGCGGCCGCCGCTGCCATACGGATAGGGCAACTGGCGCAACGTGCCGGTCAGGATGACGCCGGGTCGCGAGACGAGGAAGATCTCCGACGCCATGCCTTCAACCAACTCCTGCATTTGGTTGGAGACCAGATCGGCGCTCACTTCCAGGTGCGTGACGTCCGCCAAGGTCGCGGCCGGGACATAGGCTTCTATCCCCTGACCCGGCGAGAGCGACATGGACAGCAATTGGCCGTCAAAGGGCGCAATGATGCGCGCTTCGTCGATCTCGGCTTCCAACTTCTGGACGGCAAACTCGGCGCGGGTCACATCGCTCCGCAGCAGCGGGTCGATGCCGGCGGCCAGCCGGTCGACCTCAAGCTGCGCCAACTGCACTTCACGTTCTTGGATGGCGATGGCGATCTGGTCGGGCGCAACGCCGTTGCGCATGGATTCCAGCCGCAACTGGGCGATCTCCAGGTTGGTCTGCGCCACCTGCACCGCGTAGGTATGGCTATCGTCGGCCTGCACCAAGCGCACCTGGGCGCGCTCCAGTTCGAGTTGCGCGCCTTCCAGTTCGCGCTCCAGGCCGTCGATCTCCAACTCGGCCAATACCTGCCCGGTCGTCACCATCTCGTTGCGTTTGGCAAGGACGGCGCGCACGCGTCCGCTGCTGCGAAAGAACAGGTCTTCTTCCAAGACCGGCGAGATGCGCCCGCTGAACTCAAGCCGGTCGACGACCTCGCCGCGCTGGACCGTGTAGGTCGGCTTGATCGGCACGATGGCGGTCGGGATGGGGGTGGGCGTCGGCAGGCCGTCGGTGGAGCGGTCCGTGTTGACGGCAGGCAACAGCGCACACCCGCCGGCGAGGGCGATGACCAGGGCGCTGCTGACCCAGTGGAGAATAGGACGAAGGCTCAAGGGACACTCCTCACATCGGAGATAGGCGAGGGGGTACGTCTTGCGGGACCCCAACGGACGGGTAAGGATGGCAGAGGGCGCGCCAATACCGCAGCCAGACCATTTACGGCAGGTTAGCCGGTGCGACGTTGCCCCGGTAACGTGCTGGTCGCCCTGGTCGTGGCCTGCATCGCCGACGGACGACACTGTGATAGGTGTTGCAAGTACTTGCCAAGTGTGGTTTGCCGTTCAAGGAAGGCTGTGTTCGCAGCGCTCCGACAACTGCCGAACGTAGACTTCGACGCGTTAAAAGCTTACCGACATTCCCCCAATTCGGCAAGTACCGACGTACCTTGTCGAACCGCGCCCGGACCTCACCAGTTGGTGTACGAGCCGTCGCGCTTGTGCAGATGGGGCGCTTCCCAGAACTTGAACTCCTGGCGCTGCAAGTAGTCCTCGTCGACCTCTACGCCCAGGCCGGGGCCGGCGGGGACCGGTATGGTGGGCTGGCCCATGATCAACTGCGACTGGAATATCGTTGTGTCGTAGAAGCCGGTCTGCTCGGTGGGCGAGACACGCACTTCCAGCGAGAAGAAGTTGGGCACGGCCGCGGCCACATGCACCGTGGCCGCGGTGCAGACGGGGCCAAGCGGATTGTGCGGCATCAACTCAATGTAGTGCGCCTCGGCCCAGCCCGCGACCTTCATGGCTTCGGTGATACCACCCACATTGCAGACGTCGATGCGGACAAAGTCGGTGATGCCGCGCTCGATGTAGGGCAGGAACGCCCACTTGCTGGAGAACTCCTCGCCGATGGCGAAGGGGACGTCCACCAGCCGCCGCAGCGCCTCGTAGGCTTCGGGGGTCTCGTCGCGAATCGGCTCTTCCAGGAAGTCCAACGTGCCGGAAGGCATTCGCTGGCAGAAGGACGCGGTTTCGGCCACGTTCAGCCGGTGGTGATAATCGATGCCCAGGACCGGGTCCGGGCCGACTTCCTCGCGCAGCTTGGTCAACCACTTGGCGGTCATGCCGATGGACTCGCGCGGCTCAAAGAGGCGATGGTCGCCGCCGGTGTCCGGGTGGCCGGGTCCCAGCCGGATCACGTTCCAGCCACGCTCGATGAGCAGCTTGGTCCCTTCGATGACCTGCGGACCGGACGCCGACGTGGCTGTGGCAAAACAAGGGATGGCGTCGCGCTGTTTGCCGCCCAGCAACTGATAGACGGGGACATTGAGCGTCTTGCCCAGGATGTCGTACAGCGCAATGTCGATGGCGGAGATGGCTGCGGTGAGCACGCGCCCGCCCTCAAAGTACTGGCTACGGTACATCTCCTGCCAAAGCCCGCCGATCTGGCGCGGGTCGCGGCCGATGAGGAAGTCGCGGTAGTGGCGTACTGCGCCCGCCACGGCCAACTCACGCCCGGAGAGGCCCGATTCGCCCCAACCGTACACCCCCTCGTCGGTCTCAATCTTGACCAAACACTGGTTGCGGCTCCCCACCCAAACCGGATAGACCTTCACATCCGTGATCTTCATGCTTTCGCCTCTTGTGGCTAGCGCGGCCGGCGCATGGCTGGTTGCCCGGTCTCCGCGCGGGATGTTCGTTGTGGGACGCCGCTAGTATAGCACAGGTAAGGCCACTTGACCCTGCCATCGGGCGCTTCAGGGCGCGCAAGTAGCCGGCGTCCAGCCGCTTGCCGGTCAGGCCGCAGGATCACCCGCGCCGGGCTTCCCACGGCCGCGCCATGATCTCGGCCATGCCGTCGGCGTCCAGTTCAATCCCCAGTCCCGGCCCCTGCGGGACTTGCACACAGCCGTCATCGCCCAGCACGAATGGCTCCTTCAGGTAGCCGTAGCCGAAGTAGGTGCGGCCGTCAGCGCGCCAGTCGTTGACCTCGTTGTGTTCCTGCACCAGGAAGTTGGGGATCGCGGCGTCGAGTTGGATGGAGGCTGCCAGCGCCAGCGGGCTGAGCGGGCAGTGCAGCGCGGTCGTGGCATAGGCTGCCTCGCCCATGGCCGCGATCTTGCGACATTCGGTGATGCCCCCGGCGTGGCAAATATCCGGCTGCAACACACTGAGCGCGCCCTTGCTGAGCGCGTCGAAGAAGATCCACTTGCCCATCCACCGTTCGCCGGCGGCAATGGGTGCGCTCGTCCGCCGTGCGATGTCTACCAGGATGTCCACCCGTTCGATGGGCATGGGTTCTTCCACGAAGAGCGGGCGCAGCGGGGCCAGCGCCTCGATCATCTGGAGCGCAATGGCCGGGTGGGGATTGTGGATGTCCACGGCCACGTCCACATCGGGGCCGGCCCCGTCGCGCACTGCGGCGAAGCGTTCTACGAAGCGGTCGATGCGTGATGTGACTTCCAGCCCTTCGCCCGGCCCAAAGTGAACCTTGAGGCAGCGGAAGCCCCACTCCTGGGTGGCGATGCGCGCCGCTTCGCCCCACACGGCTGGATCGTCACGGTGTGGCGCGTCGCGATATCCGGCGCGGTACGGCTCGCCGGGCTGCACACAGTGGGGAAGCGCGCCGCCGGTGGCGCGATACATGCGGACGCGGTCGCGGCACGCGCCGCCCAGCAGCCGGTGAATCGGCAACCCGGCAGCCTTGCCCGCAATGTCCCACAGCGCGAGGTCGATCCCGCTGAGCGCGCTCATCTTGACGGGGCCGCCCTTGTAGCCGGAACCGGACTGGTACATGTCCTGCCATAACGCCTCGACGCGGGTCGGGTCCTTGCCGAGCAGAAACGGCTCCAGCCGCTTCACCTCGGCGATCACCACGTCGGGATGATTCTCCAGATACGGCTCGCCCAACCCGACCAGGCCCTCATCGGTGTGGATCTTGACCCAGACCCAACTGGGCGGCACTTTGAGTACTTCAAGCGCAGTGATCTTCATGGTTACCTGTCGGCGACGCTGCCGTCCGTGGGATAGTAGAATTCGCCGCCTAGCTCCTCGTGATACTCGATGGTGCGCTGCGCGGCGTCTTCGTTCATCTCGAAGCCAAGACC
>CAYJQA010000292.1:0-7254 GCA_964372065.1 uncultured Litorilinea sp. | reverse complement strand
GGCGTGAAGTCGGCGCGCAACTCGCCGCGGCTGTGCAGGTCCGCCAGCCACTCGAAGATGTCCCAGACGCCGTGGGCCAGCGTTTGGGTAGGCTCGTCGTGCATGTCCAGCAGTTCGGGCGCTTCCTCTTTGAGCGTGAGCGTGCAACTGGTGCTGGTGCCGATGATGGGGAACCCGGCGCGGGCAAAGCTCGCCAGCGTGGCGACGTTGCGGCGATGATAGCTTGCCGCGGCCCCAAATTCGCCGTTACTGAGCAGAGGCAGCCCGCAGCAGTTTTGCGGCGGGACGATGACCTCGTAGCCAAGATGCTGAAAGACGGCGACCGCAGCCTTGCCCACAAACGGCTCGTAGTTGAGCGTGGCGCAGCCGTGGAAGTAGACGACCTTTTTCTCGCCGCGCAGCCGGTCCGGGGCGACGCGGCGCAGCCAGTCGCGGAAGGTGCCGGTTTCGCTCCAGCGGGGCAGCGGGGCCTCACGGGCGATGCCCATGACCCGTTCGGCCAAGTAGCGGCTGACGGGGTTGTGGAGCGCCCAATTGGCGACGGTGGGCATCACGCTGCCGACCTGGGCGATCAGGTCGTTGCGGCCCAACAGCCGGTTACGGAGCGGCAGCCCCCGGTCGGCGACGATCTGGGCACGGGCGCGGGCGTTTAGCTCGGCGATCTTGACGTTGGTCGGGCAAACCTCGTTGCAGACGCGGCAGCCGGAGCAGTAATCCACGGCAGCGTCGGGCGAGGCCGGTTGGCCCGGCTCACGGAAACGCTGCGCCTGGGGACCCACGTATTTTGGCCCAGGAAAGCGGTCCGTCACCGCGGCGACGGGGCAGTAGCTGGTGCAGATGTTGCACTTGATACACTCGTCCAGCGAGTGGTCCACGGATTCCCACGAGATGGTGTGCATAGGCTAGGCGATGACCGGTTGGCGGGCGAGTAGGGCCTGGACCGCCGCGGTCGCGGTGGCGACGGCGATGGCCTCGCGGCTGCGGGTGCGGATGCCGTCGGCGTGGGCGAGCAGGTTGCCCGCGGCCCAGAGGTTGGCATAGACCGGCGCGCCGCCGGCGTCACATGGCCGGAAATCCGGCGTCACGGGGACGCCGCCGCTAAAGACGGGCTGGCCCGCAGGCGACAGAAAGAGCGGGTCAAACCAGCCCGCACGCTGCTGCGGGACGGTCAGCGGCAGGTCGAAGACGGTCTCCCAGGCGCGGCCGGTGTGGTCGCTGTTAAAGCCGCCGCCGAGCACGCCGCCGGTCGCTAGCAGGAAGTTGGCGGCGGTGTGGCGCAAGGGGCGGGCGCTGGCCGCGGTGGCAACCCAGGCGATGCGTCCCTGCTCCGCGCCAAAGCTGATCGCGGTCATGTTGGCTTCGACGCGCACGTTGTGGCGCTCCAGCAGACGCACCAGGGCGCGGTGCAGCCGGATGCCGGGGACGCCGGGCGGGAGCGTGGGGATCTCGAAGATGGGTGCGGCCACGCGGGCTTGCAGATCGGCCCAGACCTCGGCGTGATGGTCCAGGCCGAGGATGGCGGGCAGCCCGATGCGCTCGCCGGGCGCGATGACGGCGGCCAGCGCATCGCCCAACGCCGCGCGGGCCGCGGGCGCTTCCATTGCCTGGGCCAACTGAACGGTGTTGCTGTCGTGGCGAGCCGTGATCAGCGCCAGCGGCAGGCTGTGGCTGCGTGCAGTGTGCCCGTGGCGCGTAAGGTTGTCGGCGAGCAACGTGGGATAGAAGTCGCGCAGCCGGTCAAAGCCGACGATGAGCATGGGCGCGGGGTTGTCCAGGCGACCGGCGACCTGGGCGGCGGGGGCCAGATAGACGGGTCGCGCCGCACCGACCGGGCTGGGCAGGCGGAGATTGGCGTCGCCCTCAGCGCCGATGTAGGGCAGCCCGGCGTCATGCAGGCGGCGGGTCAGGTCCGCGAGCGCGGCTTGGACCGCGGGCGCGCCCACTTGACGCAGCGGGTGATGGGCGGGCAGGCGATCCACGGCGGCCAGGGGCGCATCTACGGGCGTGTTGTCGGGCAGGTAGCCGAGCAGATCGAGCGTGCCGGGCGTCCAGTGGAGGCTGCCCATACCCGTGGCGACGACGCGCACGGTCTGCCCCGCCTGCGCCGCGACCAGGGCCGCGGTCAGTCCGCTGAGACCCGCGCCGATGACCAGGAGGTCAAGCATGGCTGTCCCCTTCGCCGGTGGGTTGGGGATTGTCGCGATAGAAGTCGGTGAGCGGGCTGACGGCTGAGCTGGCGGGCAGGTGGTCGGCGTTCATCAGGCTCAGGTAGATCAGTTCGTCCAGCCGTTCTTGCTTGAGCTGCCGCCCCCACAGGATGGGCGTCAGGCCCTTCCACCGCTCCTGCAAAAAGTCGTGCAAGAGCAGGTTGGCGTCAAAGGCGGGGCTGGGGCCGGCGGTTGCGGCCTTGGCGTTGTGGGCCGGTGACTGCGCGGTCGCGATATCCCACGCGGCAGGCGCGGGCGCGTCGTCGACCGGTGGGCGCTGCTGTAGCTCATGCAGGATGCAGACGGCGCGATAGGTGCAGAAGCCGCCCTGACACGGCCCCATGCCCAGCCGCACATCGCGGCGCAGGTCGTCCAGGGTGACGGTGGGATTGCGGCGGGCGGCCCGTTCCAGCATGGTGCGCGTAACCAGTTCACATTCGCAGACCAGGTCGGGCTGGAGCCGGTGCGCCTCGACTTCGTGGAGCCGGTGGCCCAGCCAGTAGTGGCCCTGCGCGACGCCGGGGACTGGGGTGGTGGCCGTGGCGCAGGGGCGGCGCGTCCCCAACTGTTCGCAGGCTTTGTCCACGGTGGTCTCGGCCATGAGGCGGAAGGTGGTCCACTTGCCGCCGGTGATGGTGAGAAAGCCGGACAGGGCATCGCGGCCGCGGTGGTCCAAGAGCGTGAGGGCGCGGGTGGCGTCGCGACTCTCGCCGGCAAAGCCTTCCTGGTAGAGTGGGCGCACCCCGGCCCACGCCCGCAGGACACGCGCCCGGCTGATGCCCGGCACCAGTTTGTCGCCTTCGGCCAACATGCGCGCGACTTCCCACGGTTCGATCCGCAGCCGCTCCGGGTCGGTGACCTTGACGTCGGTGGTGCCGATGACCGCCACGGTGTGGATGGGGACGATGATGTCGCCATCGGACGGCATCTTGCACCGGTTGAGCACGGTGTTGACGATGCGATGGTTCATGGCGACCATGGTACCCTTGCCGGGGATGATCTTGACTTCGATCCCGGCCAGCGCGGCGATACGTCCGGCCCACGCCCCCGCGGCGTTGATCACCATGTCGGCGCGGATGGTCACGTCTTCACCGTTGGCGACATCGCGCACCTGCGCGCCCACGACGCGGTGGTCGCCGTCGCCGCCTTCCACCAGCAGCCCGGTCACTTCGTGATAGGTGAGCAGCATGGCCCCGGCCTGCGCCGCGGCTTGGGCGGTGGCATGGGTCGCCAGGAAGGAATCGGAAGCGCCGTCGGGCACGCGGAAGACACGCGCCGCGGCGGGGTTGAGCAGCGGCTCCTCGCGCAAGGCTGCGGCGACGGTGATTTCATCACAGGGGATGCCGGTCTGGGCGCAGGCCGCGCGGAAGCGGTCGGGATAGTCCCCGTCATCTTCGGGCGTGACGACAAAAAAGCCGCCCGTGTCCTCGATGCAGTGGGCGTGGGTGCGCCGCAGAATGGCGTTCTCGCGGATGCACTCCTCGGCGCTGCGCGGGTCTTTGACCACATAGCGCCCGCCGGAATGGAGCAGCCCGTGATAGCGGCCCGTCGTGCCGTGGGTGATGTCGCGCTGTTCGACCAGGATGACCTGGAAACCGCGCAGAGCGGCATCCCACGCCACGCCTGTCCCCGTGGAGCCGCCGCCGATCACCAGGATTTCGGTCTGTAGGTGTCGCATAGGTCTATTGTACCGCTGCCGCGCGGGCGGGGCAAGCGGTTGGCGTTACTCTAGTACGAGGCAGGCGCGCACGGCAGCGGCGCTGTCGCAGGTGAGCGCGTGCGCGGCCAGGGCGCGGCAGCGGGTCATGGTGACGCCGCGCAGCGTCTCTTTGATCTGGGGGACGGCGGGGAGGGGTACGCTGAGTTCGGTGACGCCGAGACCGAGCAGGAGCGGCGCGGCCAAGGGGTCACCGGCGATCTCGCCGCAGAGCGAGACGGGCTTGGCGTGGGCCGCGGCCGCGTCGCAGGTGATCTTGATGAGATGCAGCACGGACGGGTGCAGCGGGTCCGCCAGCTTGGCGACGCTGCTGTTGGTGCGGTCGCTGGCTAACACATATTGGGACAGGTCGTTGGTCCCGATGCTGAAAAAGTCCACATGGGGCGCGAGCGAGTGGGCGATCAGCGCGGCGGAAGGCACCTCGATCATGATGCCGAGTTTGAGCGGGGGCCAGGGGCAACCGCCGTCCGGCGCGGCCAGGATGGCGCGCACCGCCGTAATCTCTTCGGCGGTGCTGATCATGGGCAACATGAAGCGCACCTCGGTCTGGCCCGGCGACGCGTCCGCGGCGGCGCAGAGTGCGCGATACTGCGTGCGGAGCAGCTCCGGCTCGGCGATGAGCAGCCGGACCCCGCGCAGACCGAGAAAGGGATTGTCTTCGCGGTGGTGGGCGATGTATTCCACCGGCTTATCGCCGCCCGCATCCAGCGCGCGCACGGTCAGTTGGCTGTTGACCTGGGCAATAAAGCGGGCGTAGGTCTCGCGCTGTTCCTCAAAACCGGGCGGCACAGCGCGTCCGCGAAAGAGATACTCGGTACGCAAGAGGCCGATGCCGTCGGCCCCGACCGCACGACCGGCCGCCACGTCGCCGGGGCTGTTGGCGTTGGCGAGGACCGGCACGACGACGCCATCTTGGGTGACGGCGGGGAGGTGGGCGCGGGAGATCGCCAGCGCGTTTTGGTCGTGCAACAACTGGCGCACTTGGGTGAAGCGCGCGATGTCCTCCGGGACGGCGTCGAACAGGATGTCGCCGTGATTGCCGTCAATGATCGCCACGCCGCCGGGCAACCGCTGCAAAAGCGCCGGGCCGACGCTGCACACCAGCGGAATGCCCATGCTGCGGGCCAGGATGGCGGAGTGCGCGGTCGGTGCGCTATAGGCCAGCGCGATGCCCACGACATGGCCTTTGGGGAGCAGCGTCAGGTCGGACGGGGTGAGGTCATCGGCGACAAGGATCGTGTCGGGCGGCAGTTGGGTGAGCAGCGCCCGGCTCATCTCCGCGCCCAGATGGCCGAGCAGGCGTTGTCCCAGGTCCACCAGGTCGGAAGCGCGCCCGGCGAAATATTCGTCCTCCAGCGAGCGAAAGAGGTCGGCAAAGCCGCCGACTACCTTTTGCGTGGCGGTGACGGCGTCGGTCTGTTCGTCGAAGATGACGCGCTGGAGCGAGGTGAGAAGGGTGGTATCTTGGAGGATGAGGCGATGGGCGGCGAAGATATCGGCGACCACCGAATTGGGGTTGTCGCCGAGGCTTGCCAACTCGGCGTCCACCTGGGCGCGCGCGTTAAGGAAGCGCTCCCACTCGGCCTGCGGGTCCACGGTGGCGCGGTCCAACGACGGCGCACGCGGCGTCGCCAGGCCAGGCCGATAGAGGACGAGCGCGCCGATACCAATGCCCGGCGCGGCCGCCAGCCCGTGGAGCGCCTCGGTCATACGTCGCTCAGTTCGGGCGCGTGGCAATCACCGCCTGCAATGCGGTCAGCGCCTCCTGGGCGTCGGGACCGGCAGCCGAGAGGCGCAGGGTATGGCCCTGGCGCGCCTGGAGCTGCATGAGCTGCAGGATGCTCTTGACATTCACGACCGGCGACGGTCGCGAGAGGTTTTGCGCGGTGATGTCGGCGCGATACTTGTTGGCGATCGTCACCAGGTCTTTACCCACGCGCAGGTGAAGGCCGAGTGGGTCGGTGACGGTTAGGTTGGTGGAAACGGAATCGGTCTGCATTGGCCGTGCCTCAAGACGAACGAACGGCGGTTGGCGGCCCGCGGCCGCGCTAGATACGCAAGACTTTCGTCACGCGCGAGACTTCTTCGGCGGACTGGTTGATCTCCGCCAGGGTCCGGTCCAGGCCGGCCTCGATGGCGGCAATGATGGCCCCCTCGACCAAAGGGGCGTTGCTGATCAGGCAGCGTTCACGCAACTCAGGCTCGATCAGGTCCAGCGCGGTTTCGGCGCTGAGCACGGCGCTGCCTAAATCGACGAGAATCAACACGCCATCCGGGCTAGGATTGCGCCGGATGGCTTCGATGATGGCAAAGGCGTCGGTCCCCAAATGGCTCTTGCCCTCGCCGTCCAGGACGCCGCCAACGGCCGCCACGGTCAGGTCGGGTGGGGCCATCTGGAGGGCCAGCTCGGCCAGCCCCTCCGCCAACATACGGCTGTGTGAGACCAAAACTAGATGAATCATAGCAGCTTTATTTGTACCTGCGTTGAGCGATTTGAGTAATGACCCATCAATCGGTCCAGTCAAAGGTACGGGTGACGGCTTTCTTCCAGCCGGCAAAGCCGGCAGCGCGCGCTTCGGCGGAGATCTGGGGCGTCCACCGACGGTCAACCTGCCAGTTGGCGGCGAGGCTGTCCAAGCCGTTCCAGAAGCCGACGGCCAGTCCCGCGGCATAGGCCGCCCCTAGACTGGTCGTTTCGGCGACGCGCGGGCGAATCACCTCCACGCCCAAGATATCGGCCTGCAACTGCATCAGGAAGTTGTTGGCGGTCGCGCCGCCGTCCACCTTGAGCGTGGTGAGCGGGACGCCGCTGTCGGCGTTCATGGCGTCCAAGACTTCCCGCGTCTGGTAGCAGATGGATTCCAGCGCCGCGCGGACGATGTGCGCCTTGTTGACATAACGGGTAAGGCCGACGATGACGCCGCGCGCATCGCTGCGCCAGTAGGGGGCAAAGAGGCCGCTAAAGGCAGGGACGAGGTAACAGCCGCCGCTGTCGGCGACGCTTTGGGCTAACGCCTCGGTTTCGGCCGCGTGGTCGATGAGGCGCAGGTTATCGCGCAGCCACTGGACGGTCGCGCCCGCCATCGCGATGGAGCCTTCCAGGGCATAGACCGGGCGCTGATCGCCGAACTGGTAGCAGACGGTGGTCAGGAGGCCGTTCCGGCTGTGGATGACCTCCGTGCCGGTGTTGAGCAGCATGAAGCAGCCGGTGCCGTAGGTATTCTTGGCCTCGCCGGGCCGGAAGCACGTCTGCCCCACGGTCGCCGCCTGCTGGTCGCCCAAGTCACCGCAGAGGGGAATCTCGCCGCGGAAGGGGCCGCTGCTCAACGT
>CAYJQA010000291.1:0-7278 GCA_964372065.1 uncultured Litorilinea sp. | reverse complement strand
CCCCTGGGATGATATACCTAAAGAGCTTTCAGTGAGCGAATCGGATGTTATTTATCGACAAACGAGAATTCCTAAGGACCCTTCTGCCATCATGGTTGAGCATGTAGATACGGTGAAAAGAGTAGTTGACGACATGGTGACAGAACTGGATGAACTACTTGAGGGGAAGATCACTCGGGAGAACTGGCTTCACACAGATCACATGCGCCTTGTATATCCGCCCGGTGCACAGTTTGACGATTTGCGAAGATAGGCTGTGCATTCCGTCGGCCTTTTCGACTAACCTTGCACCTATTCTTCTATCTGGCGCTTCTCTTAACATCCGGCGTAATCACGCTTGCGCTTGTCCCCGCGTCCGCGGCCATCGGCCGCCGCTGGGGACTGGTGGACCGGCCCGGCGGTCGCCGCCGCCACCAGGGCGTGATCCCGCGCACGGGTGGGCTGGCGCTCTTCGGCGGCTTCTTCCTCACGGTCCTGCTCACGCTCATCCTGCCTGCGGTCGCGCCCGACGCCTGGCAGGGCTGGATCCCGCCGCGCAACGACCCCAACGAAACTCGCCGCCTGCTCGCGCTGCTGGGAGGCAGCGCCTTTTGCGTGGCCGCGGGCTTTCTCGACGACAAGTTCGAGTTGCCCAGCGCGCCCCAGTACGTCTTTCAGTTGATCGCCGCGCTCATCGCCATCGCCGGGCTGATCTTCATCAAGCACGTCAACAACCCCTTTGGGGCGGGGCTGTTCTACGGCCCGGACGGGATGCCCTGGTGGCTGGTGTGGCCCCTCACCATCTTCTGGTTTATGGGGATGATGAACACCATCAACTGGCTGGACGGGCTGAGCGGGCTGGTCACGGGCGTGACGGCCATCCTGTGCGCGGTGCTGGCGCTGCACATGCTCTTTACCGCCGACCCGCCCCAACTGAGCGTGGCCGCGCTACCGGTGGCCCTGCTGGGCGCGGCGGTGGGCTTTCTGCCCGCCAACTTTGCCGCGCGCATCTTCATGGGCAGTTCGGGCAGCTACTTCGTGGGCTTCGCCATCGCCGCGTTGGGCATCATCGGCGGCGCGCGCGTGGCGACGGTCATGCTCGTCTTGGGCCTGCCCGCGCTCGACGTGGCCTTTCTCATCGTGGACCGGCGGCGGCGCGGGGTGAGTCCCGGCGCGGGCGGCCGCGACCATCTGCACTTTCGCCTGCTGGACCGTGGCCTGAGCGAGCGCACCATCGTCCTGGGCTATTGGACCTTTTGCGCCCTTTTCGGCGGTCTGACCCTGTTGGTGGATCAACGCCTGACCAAGCTCACCGGGCTGATCGTGCTGGGCGTGCTGGCGCTGGGGCTGCTCATCTGGGCCGCGCGCCCCGGGGACAAGGCCCCTTCTTCTAACAACACACCATGACCCGCATCCTTGCCATCGAAACCAGTTGCGACGAAACCGCGGCCGCGGTCATCGAAGACGGGCGCACGATCCACAGCAACGTCGTCGCCACGCAGATCGACCTGCACCGGCGCTTTGGCGGCGTCTTTCCCGAAGTCGCCAGCCGCCAGCACGTGCTGTCCATCCAGCCCGTCATCCGCCAGGCGCTGGACCAGGCGGACATTGCCCGCGCCGCCGAGCTGGACGCCATCGCGGTCACGCATGGGCCGGGGCTGGCGGGCAGTCTGCTGGTGGGCGTCAACGCGGCCAAGGGGCTGGCCTTTGCGACCGGGCTGCCGCTGCTCCCGGTCAATCACCTGGAAGGCCATATCTACTCCAACTGGCTCACGGTCAACGGCCAAGCCGCCGCGGATGCCTTCCCTACGCTGGTGCTGATCGTCTCCGGCGGGCACACCGAGTTGGTCCTGATGACCGGTCACGGGCGCTACCGGCGCTTGGGCGGCACGCTGGACGACGCCGCGGGCGAAGCCTTCGACAAGGTGGCGCGGCTGCTCCGCTTGGGCTTTCCCGGCGGCCCTGCCATCCAGCAGGCTGCGGTCCAGGGCGATCCCAACCGCTTCTCGCTGCCGCGGCCGCTGCTCCATGCGGGCGAGCACCGCTTCAACTTCTCCTTCTCCGGGCTCAAGACCGCGGTGCTGAACCTGACGCGCCAGTTGGAACGGGACGGTCACGACGCCACCGACCCTGTCATCGCGTCCGCCATCGCCGCGTCGTTCCAGCAGGCGGTCGCCGATGTCCTGGTCGCCAAGACCGCCGACGCCGCGGTCGAGTTCGCCGCGCAGCAGGTCTGTCTATGCGGCGGCGTGGCGGCCAACGCGGCCCTGCGCGCCGCCGCGACCGCCCGCATCGCCGGCTTGGGCCTGCCGCTGATCATCCCGCCGCTGGCGCTCTGCACCGACAACGCCGCCATGATCGGTGCGGTCGCCTACTTCCGCCGCCAACTCGACCCCACCGTCGACGCGGGCCTAACGCTGGACGTCTTCGCCAACCTGCCTCTGCCGGAAGAGGGGTAAAAAAGGGAAGGTTTGCCGCAAAGAACACAAAAGTCAACGTAGGTGCGGTTTCCATACCGCACATCTGGGGCAGCGGTAGAAAACCGCCGCTACAACTCCCTGGTTATCTTCTTATTAATGTTCATCAGCACCGTGGTCTGGATGAAGCTGTCCAAGATTTCCTGTGAGAAATGGTCGCCGCTTGCGCGTACTTCAAAGTGGCAATTAGGCAGCAGTTGCGCTGTGATGGCGGCGGTGGCAAAGGGAACCTGATCATCTGTTTTGCTGTGTTGCATATACACAGCGGCCTTGACATCAGATAAGCGGAATCCCCAATGATTGCACCGTAGTGAGAAGTCTTGGGCAATGCCAAAGCAGTTGTTCCGCATGGAATCTTGAATATCACGTTGTTGGCGTGCGTCTTGCGAAAGCTGCGCGAAAAACAGCGCATAGGCTAGATCCTCGAGTTCGGCAATACTCGCACCCTTGTTGACCGGATAGGGCCAAAGGGCAAGCACCGCATCGTCATACAGCGCCGGTGTGCCGCTGAGGATGAATAGATTCCGCACCCGATCGGGAAGCTGATAGCCGATGGCATAGCTGTAGGGCGCGCCCGACGATATGCCCAATACATCAAAATGGGCAAGGCTGAGTTGATCGACCAGGCTCGCGACGATGTCGCCCCATGCCGCCATATTCGCCAGGCGATAGGGGGACGATTCACCATAGCCTGGGCGGGCAACACAGATGAGGCGGATGCCGGACTTGGTCAGGCTGTCGAACAAGTGATTGTCGCCAATACTGGCGATCAAGCCATGCTGCACAAGGATCGGGTAGCCGGTCTGGTCGCCATACTCGGCATACGCAAGTACGGTGCCGTTTCCATACGTAAGCAACTTCTGCATGAGGCGCTACCTTCCTGTTTTGCGAGCTATTGATGCGCGCTCGCTCGACGGTTGATTGGCAAAGGTATTGTACTCATGATACAGGCATCGTTGTCATTCCACGCCCAGGGGCGGGTGTCCTTTGGGCGCGAGCGAGCAATCTCTCCGGTGAGCGCACCCGGATATGCATACACCGGGGCGTAGCCGCCCATTCCACATGGAGCACGCGATCATGAACAACTGGTGGGACACCTTCGCCTGGCGCGAGATTCAGACCAACCTGCGCGAGATCGACATGGCGGATATCCGCGCCGGCCAAGTGGTCGCGGACCTGCAAGCCTTCAAGGCCACGGTCCTCATGATCAACGCGGCGGGCATTATCGCCAGCTATCCAACGGAGTTGCCTTACCACTTCCAAAGCCCCTACCTCACCGGCGACAGCCTGGAGGACATCATCGCCGCGTGCCATGCCGCGGGCATCCGCGTGGTCGCGCGCACCGACTTCTCCAAGGTGCGCCGCCCCATCTATGAGCAGCATCCCGACTGGGCCTATATCAGTGTCGCGGGCAAGATCGTGGACTACAACGGCGACGTCCATATCTGCATCAACGGCGACTATCAACAGGAGTACGCGCTTCATATCATCGAGGAATGTCTGTCCAAGCTCGACTTCGACGGCATCTTCTTCAATATGAGCGGCTTTCAGACGCGCGACTACTCCAACAACTATTACGGTCCCTGCCAGTGCGCCAACTGTCGCCGCAAGTTCGCCGCCATGTTCGACCTGCCCTTACCCACCGTGGAGGACCTCAACGACCCGCGCTTCCGCAAGTATGTCCAGTTCAAGAACGCGGTCGTGCGCAGCCATCGCACCAAGGTCTACGACTTCATCCGCACCCGCTTCCCCCATGTGATCATCGCCAGCCATCGCGAGTTTCGCCAGGGCTTCATGCGTCAGGAGTCCAACACCGCCATTGACCGGCCCCTGCCCCACTGGCAGTACAACGCGTCGGACAATACCAAGTGGGCCGTGAGCAGCTACCCCGCGATGATCTCCAGCAACACCACCGTGGACTTCATCGACATCCCCGTGCGGCACGTTGCGGTCTCGCCCCACCAGCAAAAGCTGCGGCTGATCCAGGCGCTGGCGAACGGCGGCAGCCTTGACTACTACCTGATCGGGCGGCTGGACAACCACGCCGACCGCTCCGGCTATGCGGGCATCCGGGAGATCTTTCACCATCACGCGGCCAACGAGGATTCCTATACCGGGCTGACGTCCAAGGCTACGATCGGTCTGCTTCACGGCCCGTTGGGCAATGTGGACGAATTTCGCGGCTGGTTTCGCTTCCTGGTGGAAGGTCACTTCCTCTTTGACACGCTCATGGACGACACCGCGTTGGAGCTGCCCTGGGACAAGTACGCGGCCATCATCCTGCCCGACTTCCAGGCGGTGAGCGACGCCCTGGCCGACCGGCTGGACGCCTTTGCGGCCGCGGGCGGCGTGGTCATCGCGTCCGGCCACAGCAGCTTCCGCAACGAACGCTTCGACCCGCGCGACCGGCCCGCCCTGCACTGCTTGGGCATCGCCCGCGTCCTGCACGAGCGCACCGACACCCCTTCGTGCTATCTCCAGTTCGACGACAAGACGGGCTTCCCGCGCTTTGCCGCCACGGACCTGCTCTATGTGCTGGGGCCGTATATCTACGCCGACTATGCGCCGGCCGCGCAGCCGGCCATGCGGATGATCCCGCCTCACCCCTTTGGCCCGCCCGAACGCTGCTACTACACGCAGATCACCGGCTATCCCGGCTATGTCGTCCAGCCGCACGGCGCGGGCCGGGGCATCTATCTGCCGTGGCTGCCGGGCGCGCTCTTTCACCGCCAGGGCTATCCTAACACCAGTGACTTTATCCTCGACCTGCTGGAGCATCACGCGGGGATCACGCCCGTGGGGGGCACGCTCTCGCCCATGGTCGAAGTGACCCACTTCACCAACCCCGCGGCCGGGTTTGACTTGGTGCATTTGGTCAACACCTCGGGCCATTTCGGCGTCACCTTCTATGCGCCGGTGACGATGGTCGAACAGGCGGTGACGGTGGCGTATCCCGCGCCGCCACGGGCGGTGCGCAGCTTGGTCACGGGCCAGCCGCACGCCTACACCTGGGCTGATGGCCGCTTGACCGTGCAGGTCCCGCGGCTGGAGGCATTCGAGGCGCTGCGGATTGAGTAAGCCGTCTCTTTGTCATTCCGAGTGTCCGACGCCGGGTTCCGGCGCTAAGAACGCGAGGACACGACGGCTTTTGTAGCGGCGGTTTTGAACCGCCGGGGCGACTCGTGCGGTAGGAATACCGCACCTACGATCAGCGTGTCCTTAGGAGCCGAAGGCGAGGAATGACAGTATGCGCGTACCCTTGGGCAGCCCTGGGCCGCTGAAAACGTTATTGCGCCGGGACCCTGAATGGCGTATAATCGACCAACTTCACGGGCACGGTAGTTTTGCCGTTGCGATTCCGCGTCGTCGTGGCTAGACTGCCGGCGCAAGTGAGCGCCGTCCGGTTTCGCGCCGAACTCACATCACCGCACTCTGTCGCTCCCCACGTCTGCCGGGCTGAGGTCAGGCTTCTCCAGGAGGCCGGGCTGCGGCCCCGATTTTCATCGTCGTTGCACAAGTTCGGCGGGTAACCCGGGCGTCTCCCAGCGAGGCGGCCGATGTGGCCCCTTGCGCCTCGTTTCTTCCCTCTGGAGGTAACCATGAAGGAAATTGAGACGTTCCGCAAGTATCTGGTGGAGGAGTTCTACGACGATTACCGGGGCGGCGAGATCAGCCGGCGTACCTTCATCCGGCGGGTGGCGTTCATCACCGGCAGCATGGCCGCCACGATTGCCGTCATGTCCGCGGTGGGCTGCCAACCCATCGAACTGCCCGCCGCGACCGAAGCCATGCCGCAAGATGTAACGCCGACCCCGACCCCGGCCGCGGAAGCCGAGCCGACCAGCGCGCCGCCCCCGGAGGCGCGCAGTCCGCTCGCCGTCGCCGCGGACGACCCCGCAGTGAGCGCGGCCGCCGTCACCTTCAACAGCGGCGCGGATGCGATCTCCGGCTACTTGGCGCAGCCCGCCGCGGCAGGCGTCTATCCCGCGGTGTTGGTCTGCCATGAGAACCGGGGTCTCACCGCCCACATTGAGGATGTCGCGCGGCGCTTTGCCAAGGCGGGCTATGTGGCGCTGGCGATCGATCTGCTGGCGCGCGAAGGCGGCACCGCCGCCCACGACCGCGACGCCGTCCCCGGTCTCTTGACTAATGCCGGGGCCGACCGCCATGTGGCCGACTTCGTGGCCGGGGCCGACTATCTGCAAAGTCTGGACGCCGTGGACGACGGACGGCTTGCCATGATCGGCTTCTGTGTCGGCGGCGGCATCACCTGGCGCGTGGCGACGGCGCTGCCCACCCTCAAGGCCGCCGCGCCCTTCTATGGGCCGGCGCCCGACCTGGACCAGGTCCCCAACATCAAGGCGGCGGTCCTGGGCGTCTATGCCGAACAGGACGAGCGCCTCAATGCGGGCATCCCGCCATTGGAGGAGGCACTGCAAGCCGCGGGCGTCACCTACCAGATCAACATCTATCCCGGCGTCAATCACGCCTTCCACAACGACACCGGCGACCGCTACGTCGAAGAACAGGCGACGCAGGCGTGGATGGATGCCCTGGCCTGGTTCGCGCAATACGTCTAGCGCCCGGCGTTTTGACCCAACCGTGACCCCTATATCCGCCTACGCTCCGGTCACAGCCGGGGCGTAGGCGCGCCAAATTGCGCGGAAGCAAGCACGCCGGGTATGCTGAAGGGGCAGATCGTCCATCCGCTCCACGACGGCCCACCGACGGCTGCCGGCGCGACCGTCTCCTCTCAACTCAAGGAGACTCCCCATGTCACAGACCGTGTCAGAACACCCCTGGCGCACGCTCTATCGCTGCG
>CAYJQA010000290.1:0-7307 GCA_964372065.1 uncultured Litorilinea sp. | reverse complement strand
AACCGTCGATGATGCCCTGGATGGCTGCATCGGCCGCGGCCTTGACGTCGTCGGGAACGGTGTAGCCGGGATTGTAGACGATCTTCAGACCGCCATCGGCCAGCTTGAGCACGTAGGCCGTACCGCCCACCTCGCCCGCCTGAATCTTGGCGATCATATCCTTGATGGTGCCGGTCCAGTCGTAGATCTGGCTGGCGACCACCACGTCGGGGGCCAGGGAGGATTGGTCGCTCTGCGTGCCGAACCACAGCACGCCGGCTTCCTTGGCCACGCCGACCGCGCCCACGACCTGTTGGGCCGAACCGGTGAGCACGTCGGCCCCGGCCGCGATGTGGGTGTTGGCGGCCTCGGCGGCCAGGGCCGTGTCACCAAACGAGCCGGTGTAGGAGATGTTGACCTGGGCGTCGGACTTGGTGGCCTTCACGCCGTTGACAAAGCCGTCGATATAGAGCTTGGCGTCGCCGGCCTCCACAGGGCCGACCACGCCGACCACGTTGGACTTGGACAGGAGCGCGGCGATGACGCCATTGACATAGCCGCCTTCCTGGGCGTCGGCTTCATAGGCGAAGACGTTGGTCAGGCCCTTCTCCGCGCCGGTGTCCACGGCCGTACCCCAAGCAAAGCTCGTCTCGGGGAAGTCGACGGCGACCTCAAAGAGCGAGTTGCCGAACTGCGTGCCGTGGGCGATGACCAGGTTGTAGCCCTCGCTGGCATAGTCGCGCAGCGCGGCGGCGGCATCGGCGACCTGGAACAAGTTTTCCGTGTAGGCGATTTCCATGGCCGCTTCGCCGCCCATTTCGGTTTGGACGGCCTTCAGCCCGTCATACATGGCCTGGCTCCACGCCAGGTCGGTAATCGTGCTGGGCATGATGATGGCGACGCGGAACGTCTCCGCCGCCGCTTCTTCGGCGGGGGCGGCGGTGGCTTCGGCGGCAGCCGGCGCGGCCGCGGGCGCCGGCGCGGTTTCGGCGGCGGGTGCGGCGCAGGCCGCCAGAATTAGCGAGAACACCAGGAGTAGGGCAAATAGTCGTGGCAGCGAACGCTTCATACAGGGGTCTCCACATGCTGAACTGAACACAGCAAGACACGGTTGGGTATAGTGACGCGCGACCGGCGACGCTGACGGCGGCGCTTCGTCGACTACTCGCCGCGCTCGTAGGGCTTGGTGAGCGCGGCCGGTTGTTGGATCTGGCGGACGGCCAGCGCCAGGGCCACGATGGTCAGGACATAGGGCATCATCACGGCCAGGTCGGACGGGATGGGTAGGCCCAAGACTTGCACCCATAGATGCAGCGCGTTGACCGTACTGAAGAGCAGCGCGCCCAGTAAGACGCCCACGGGTCGCCAGCCGCCAAAGTAGACCAGCGCGACCGCGATGAAGCCCTGGCCGTTGGTCATGCCCTCTTGGAAGATGTTGAGCAGGCCGATGCTCAGCGACGCGCCGGCCAGCCCCGCCAGGGCGGAGCCGATGACCAGCGTGATATAGCGGATGCGATTGACGTTGACGCCCAGCGAGTCGGCGGCTTCCGGGTTATGGCCTACGGCGCGCACCTTGAGGCCAAAGGTGGTCTGGTTGATGACATAGGCGGCGACGGGGACCAGTAGGTAGGCCAGATAGACCAGGGCGCTGTGCTGGAAGAAGATGCGCCCGACGATGGGCAGGTCGCTCAGAAACGGGATATGGATGGCGCTGAAGCCCTGCACACTCTCCACGGAGCCAATCTGCGTCTTGAACAGCAGGCTGCTCATGCCCAGCCCGAACATGTAGAGGCCGATGCCGCTGATGCCCTGCTCGGCCTGGAGCGTGACGCTGACCACGGCCATGAGCAGGCCCATCAGAGCGCCGACGACCAACGCCGCGCCGACGCCCAACCACAGGTTGCCAGTGTTGAAGACGACGAAGAAGGCCGAGAACGCGCCCATGAGCATGACACCGTCCACACCCAGGTTGAGCACGCCCGACCGTTGGGCGAAGGTCTCGCCGAGCGCAGCAAAGAGATAGGGCGTCGCCAGGCGGACACCGGAATGGGCAATGCCGACCAGGATCGCCAGCGTCGTGAGTTCGTTATCCACCGGTGACCTCCTCGCCGACGGCGACGGGCTGACCGGGCGCTGCCGGTTGGTCTTGCTCGACGCGCACGCGGCGACGCGTGCGGCGGCGCACATAGTAGTCGCTCGCCACCACAAAGAGGACCACCAGCCCCTGCAGCGCCACAATCATGGCATTGGGGACCTGGATGGCGCGCTGCATCCGATCCGCGCCGACGAGGAGCGAGCCAAACAGGAAGGATGCCGGGATCGCGCCCAGGGGATGCAATTTGCCAAAGAGCGCGGCGACAATCCCGCTGAAACCATAGCCGCCGGAGAGGCCCTCCAACATGCGATGGTGAACGCCGGTCACTTCGACCGCGCCCGCCAGTCCGGCGAACGCGCCGCTGAGGATCATGGAGAGGGCCAGGTAGCGTTGGACGGGGATGCCCGCATAGCGCGAGGCGTTGCGGTTGCGGCCCACGGCGCGGATGCGATAGCCGATAGTGGTGCGCCAGAGCAGGAGATAGACCACGACGGCCAGGACGATGGCGAGGATTAGCCCGCCATGCAGCAACGTGCGCGGGACGAGCCGGACCAGCCAGACCGACTCCGGCAGCGCGGCGCTCTGCGGGATGTTGGTGCCCGCCTTGATCTGTTCCGGGTCGAGCATGGGTTCGCGCAGCAAGTAGTTCATCAGTTGTAGCGCGATCTGGTTCATCATCACGGTGGAGAGGATTTCGTTGACGTTGAGGCGGGCCTTGAGGATGCCCGGCACGCCGCCCCAGAGACCGCCCGCCAGCGCGCCGGCGATGAGCACAAGCGGCAGCAGGATCGCCCCCGGCCAGGTCGGCAGCGCCAGCGCGGTCGCCGTGGCAGCCAATGCGCCGACGATGATCTGGCCTTCGCCGCCGATGTTGATGACGCCGCCGCGAAAGGCGATGCAGATACCCAGCCCGACGAGCAGCAGCGGCGTGGCTTTGGTCAAGGTTTGGGCGACGCCGCTGAGATTGCCCAGCGCGCCGCGCGCCAAGACGCCGTAGGCTTCCCACGGATTCGCGCCGAGCATCCACAGCAGCAGCGCGCCGACGAGGAGCGCGCCAATGACGGCCAAGATGGGCATGGCCAGGTCGATGCCGCGGTCAAGAAGGCGTAAGTCGGCGCGGCCGTGCACAGGCTGATCTACGGTTGGCGGCGAGGTGGACATGGTCGCTGGTCGTATGTGGTTGTGGCGGTGGGTGGCATCGTCGCTTCGATGTTGCAGCTACCTTACCACCCGATGTTAGCTCACGTCAATGTTGGTCGACGGGCGTCGGCGGTCCGCACCATCATCGGATGATTCTAACGGAAACGCCGCTGCCAAACATCGGCCAATCTGCACAAAAAAGCACCGGCCTGTGTTATGCAGGCCGGCGCTGGCAATCGTAGTCAGTAACAAGCGTCCTAGTGCTGGACCGGGTGGAGCTTGCGCCACTCTTCGTATTCGGCGCGGGCATCCTCGCGCAGCGGGTAATACTTGCGCAGGTCGCCGCCTTCAAAGAGGCGCTGGCGCGAGAAGTCTTCCCACTCGGCGTGCTCGGCTGCCTTCTTGACCAACTCGGGGGCCAACGCGGCGGGCACGACCACCGCGCCGTCGTTGTCCGCGACCATGATGTCGCCGGGCATGACCAGGCAGTTGGCGACCGCCACCGGCACATTGACTGCCCACGGGATGATGTTGGTCTGGGTGTGGAAGTTCGGCGTGGTCCCCTTGAGGAACAGGCCGATGCCGAGGCGCTGGGCCTTGGGGTAGTCGCGGATGCAGCCGTCGATGATAACACCCGCGCCGCCGCGGCCGGTGAAGTAGGTCAGCATCATGTCGCCGAAGACGCCGCTGGTGAGGTCGCCGCGCGCATCCACGACCACGATGTCGCCGGGCTGCGTGTGATAGAGCACATGGCGGTGGAGCTGGCGCTCCGGATCGGCGTACTCCGACTGGGTGTACTGGTCCTCGCGCTTGGGCATGAACTGGAGCGTGAGGGCCGGACCGGCAATGGCGACGCCGGGCGTGAAGGTGGTGATGCCGGCCAGGTGCGAGTTGCGAATGCCCAGGCGGCTCAACTCACCGGCGCAGGTGGCGCTGCCGATGTGCTTGAGGGCTTCCACGTACTCCTTGGGCGGGCGCTGGATGTCGGATGTGTGGGTCATTACATAACCTCTCTAGACTGAAGGCTCATCGGGTGGAAGGACGATAGGTGATCCGGCGTGCGTGTCGCCGTCCGAGGCAGGCTTTTGTTGTTGCACATTGCCGGCCATGTTCATTGCTGGATGGGCGCAAGGAGCCTGCACGTGACTGCGCTTGCTGTCATTCTGCCTGAACGGCGGCGCACATGCAAGCCGCGGCCCCTGCCAATCTTGTGCGTTTACTGTGCAACTTGTGCAGACGGGAACGCCGTTGCTTGGGCAAAGTGTCCGATGCCAAGGGATACACGGCGCGCTATCCTGAAGCCGCGTGTGCAACCGAGGTTGCACGCGGCGGCCACTGGGTCTGGGTTGTGGGCTATGGACAAACAAAGGAGGTGAGGCGCGCAAGCGCCGGAAAGCAGGTTCGACAATCGAGCGGCAGTCGGGCCGCTGCCAACCCATCCATGGCGGATGGTCTGCGTGCAGGCGCGCGGAGGGTCGCTTTTGTTCACTCTATTGAGAAGCCAAAGCGAGGTTAAACTGTTCAAGCTATGGATGAGATCAAGACGAGCGTTGACGTACTGACCGTCAACGCTAATATCCTCTGGGTGTTGTTGGCCGGCTTCCTGGTGTTCTTCATGCAAGCCGGTTTCGCATTGGTAGAGACGGGTTTCACGCGCGCCAAGAACGTTGCTCACACGATGATGATGAACATGATGGTGTTCTGTATCGGCGCGATCGGTTACTGGATCTGTGGGTTTGCGTTCCAGTTTGGCGCGGTCAACTTCACCTATCCGGCGACGGCCATCAGCGCCGGGCAAGGCGCGCCGGAGTGGGCGTTTTCGCCGATCACGCTGGGCGCATGGGGTGACAGCCTGACTCAAGGCTTACGCTTCGGCGAGCAGTGGGGGATCCTGGGGCTATCGGGTTTCTTCCTGCAGGGCATCCAACTTAGCGCCGCGGGCATTTTCGCGTTCTTTCTTTTCCAGATGGTCTTCATGGACACGGCGGCTACGATTCCGACCGGTTCGGGCGCGGAACGCCTGCGTTTTGTGGGGTTTGTGCTCATGGGCCTATGGGTGAGCATGTTCATCTATCCGCTGGTCGGCAATTGGGTCTGGGGTGGCGGATGGCTGGCGAACCTGGGCCGCACGTTGGGGCTTGGGAATGGGGCAGTCGATTTTGCCGGGTCGGGTGTGGTGCATACGACGGGCGGCGCTGTCGGGCTGGCGACGGCGATCGTGCTTGGGCCACGTTTGGGCCGATTTAATGAGGATGGCAGCGCGAACGCGATTCCGGGGCATAACATCCCCATGGGCGTGTTGGGCACGATCATCTTGTTCTTCGGCTGGTTTGGCTTCAACCCGGGTTCGGCGCTGGGCATCCAGGGGGCGTTCATCAATCTGGTGGCCCTAGCCGCGGTCAATACGCTATTGGCTGGCGCGGCCGGCGGCATCAGTGCTATGCTGTTTATGTGGTGGTTTGGTCCGGTAAAGCGGCCCGATCCTTCGATGTCGGTGAACGGCGTGCTCGCTGGGCTGGTTGCGATCACCGCTCCCTGTGCGTTTGTCGACTCATGGGCGGCCGTGGTAATCGGCGTGATCGCCGGCGTGTTGGCATGTCTGGCCGCGGGCTGGCTAGAGAAGCTACATATCGACGACCCGGTGGGCGCAGTGCCCGTGCATTTCTTTAACGGGTTGTGGGGTGTCATCGCGGTTGGGCTGTTTGCCGCAGGCAACCCGGATTCCGCCGCCTGGAATGGGATCGACACGCCGGTGCGTGGATTGCTGTATGGCGGCGGTTTTGGTCAACTGGGGGCACAGCTATTTGAGGCCGTCGCGGTCGCAGTCGTAGTCTTTGGCCTGTCCTATGTGTTTTTCCGCGTGCTGAACATGTGGCATCTGATGCGCAGCGAACCGGCCGCGGAAATCTTGGGGCTGGATATTCCAGAGATGGGCGCGCGCGGCTACTGGCAAGGGTCCCACCCCAATATTCGCACCGTGATCTAGGCCGGTGTGGCGAGGAAATCTCAGACCATGACCAAGAAGATTGAAGCCTTTATCCGCGAAGAGAAGTTCGAGGATGTGAAGAAGGCGCTCTACGATATCGGGATCGTCGGCATGAACGTGGTTGAAGTGCACGGGCATGGACGTCAAGGCGGCGTGACGCTGGCCTGGCGTACCGGCACGTACAAACTCGATATGCTGCCGCGCTATCAGATCAACATCGTGCTGAGTGACCACAATGTGGACAAGACGGTGGAGGCCATCCGCAAGGCCGCCTTTACCGGGCAGACCGGCGACGGACTCATCTTCGTCTACCCGGTGGACGATGTGATTCGCATTCGCACAAACGAACGGGGCGCTGACGCCTTGCAGTACCCCGGCGACATTGACGAGCGGGCGAAGTCTGCCAAGGGTGGGAAGCCGAACGGCAAATAGACGGTGCGTGGTGGATGCGTAGCCGCAGCACACAGGGGGCCGAGTTGGTTTCGGCCCCCTGTGTTGGTTGCATGCGCGTCAACTCGCCTGGCCGCGAATGGACCATGATGCGGTCAGTGTGCGGGTGCGCCCACAAACACAAAGACCAAGTCATTCACGTTGGTCTGCGTAGGGCCGGTGAGCAGTAGGTCGTGGGTGGCGGCCAAAAAGGGGTAGGCGTTGTGGCCGCGCAGATAGGCTTCGGGGTCAAAGCCCAGGGCGCGGCCGCGGCCGGCGACGCCGCCATCGGCGATGCCGCCCGCCGAGTCGGTGGGGCCACCGGTGCCGTCGGTCGCCAGCGCCACTACGGTGATGCCCGCCCGCCAGGTGGGCGCCAGATCCAGCTGCTCCACCAGAGAGAGGTCGAAGAGCAAGACGATCTCAGGGTGGCGTATCCAGGAGCGGTCGTAGATGAGGGCGCGGTCCGGGTGGAAGCGGATGGCGTAGGAGACGGGGGCACCCATGCGGTCGGGCGTGTAGCGTGGCTGCCCATGGGGGTTGAAGCCCTTGCGATAGAGGGTGTAGGTAAGCACCTCGCCGGCCGTCTTGGCCGCCTGTCCGCCCCGACCGTGAATAGCTATCTCAACGCTGGCGCCGCTCGTAGAATCCATGTTTCTTCCGCCCAGAGTTTAGCAT
>CAYJQA010000289.1:0-7309 GCA_964372065.1 uncultured Litorilinea sp. | reverse complement strand
CCGACCGAATGGGATCCGACCGGCGGTTGGACATGGGACGACTTCCTGGAGACGTCGCTCAAGATCGCCGACGTCAAGGGCGGGGCCGATGACCTCTTCGCCTACTCCTTCTGGGGCAACACCATGTTTGGCATGTCGCCCTGGTTCTTTAGCAACGACACCTCGGTGCTCAACGACGACTGGACCGCGTCCAACCTCATGGACCCCAAGGTCGCCGAAACGCTCCAGTTCTTGGCTGACCTCATCCTCAAGCACAAAGTGTCGCCCAATCCGGCAGGCTGGGAAGAATGGCCGCAATTCCAAGCAGGCCACGTTGCCATGCGGACCTGTGGCCGCTGGTGCATCGCCGGTTCGCTCGCCGAGAACTTCACCGCCTACGACCTCCAGTATCAACCGCATCGGGCCGGCAACCTCAAGACCGTCGCCGGCACGGACGGTTGGGGTATTGCCAACACGGCCAAGGACAAGGACGCGTCTTGGGAAGTGGTCAAGCTGCTCTCCGGCACGGAAGCGGCGCTGGACATGGTGCGTTCCGGCGGCAACATCCCGGCGCTGCGTTCGGTGGCCGAAACGCCGGACTTCCGCGAATATGGCCCGGCCAATACCGCCATCTTCTACGCCTCGTTGGACTTTGCCAAGACCGTGCCGTCGCCCAAGAACTTCAACATCGTCGACCCGATCTTGAACCGCCACTATGCCACCATCTGGAACGGCGAAAAGTCGGTGGAGGAGGCGCTCAACGCCGCCCACACCGAGCTTGAGGTCGAGATGGAAAAGCTGCGCGCCTAGACCCGTGACGTGGTGGGGGTGCGCGCCCGCTACACGTTAAGAAAACCATCGGAAAATCGTAGCGGCGGTTTCCTACCGCCGGGGCTGCTGTAGCCCCAGATGTGCGGTATGGAAACCGCACCTACGACTACCCGGATGATTTCGTAACCTAAGCGGGCGACCACCCCCACTGCGCGAATAACGACGGCTGAGAGGAGGATTTTGTGCAGACGACGGTTCGTGGCGACGCCATGCCCAAGCCAACCGCCGCGCCGCGGCGACGCCGGCGCACGGCCAGCACGCAAGAGGCGATCGCCGGGATTGGTTTGGCCTTGCCCGCGCTCATCTCCTTGACCGTTTTTCTGGTCGTGCCGATTCTGGCCGCGGCGGCGCTGGTCTTTATGGAATACGATGTGCTGTCGCCGCCCAAATGGGCCGGACTCAGCAACATTCGCCAGCTTTTCGCCGACAAGCGCATGCTCATTATGTATTGGAACACGGCGCGCTTTGTCTTCTTTGCCACGCTCTTTAACAACATCCTGGGGCTGCTCTTGGCAATGGGCGTCAACCGTGCTATGCCGGGCGCGATCAAGTATGTGCTGCGCACCGCGCTTTTCTTTCCGGTGCTGACGACGACCGCGTCGTTGGCGCTGGTCTGGAACTTCCTCTTGGCCCAAGACCGTGGCGTGGTCAACTATCTGTTGGGGCAGATCGGGATTGCCGCCATCCCGTGGTTGGGCAGTTCCAAATGGGCGGTCGTCTCGGTGGTCATGTTTGATGTGTGGCGGGCGTGTGGCTATCTCATGGTCATCTACCTGGCCGGGCTGCAAGGCATCCCCACCGAGCTATACGAAGCCGCCGAGATTGACGGGGCGGGCCAGTTCCAACGTATGCGTCATATCACCCTCCCGCTGATCACGCCCACCGCGTTCTTTGCTACGGTGATCTCGGTGTTGGGCGCGGCCCAGGTCTTTGACAACGTGTGGGTGTTGACCGAAGGCGGCCCCGGCGACGCCAGCCGCATCATCGTGCTTTACATCTACGAGATCGGCTTCAAGCGGTTTGAGATGGGTTATGCCGCGGCCGTCTCGCTGACGCTCTTTGCCGTCCTCATCCTCTTGACCATTGTCCAGTTCCGCGTGTCCCGGCGCTGGGTACATTACGAGTGATCTCGGCCAAAGGGAAGGAAACAACTGTGGCGACCACCCTCACCGACCGGCCCCTGACTACCCACCGCCGCCCCGCCTGGCTGCGGCGTTCGCTGTGGGGCTATGCCGCCGAAGTGCTGATCTGGGGCTTTCTGATCGTCATGGCGATCATCGAGTTCGGGCCGATTAGCTGGATCTTTGCCACCTCGCTGCGCAACCCGTCCGAGTCGTTCAACCTGCCGCCCAGCTTCTGGCCCACCGACTTTGTCTGGCAGAACTATCAGGCGGTCATCAACTCGCCGCAGATCAACTTCTTGGGCTTCTTCTGGAACAGCGCCAAGATCGCCGCGCTGGTCACTGCAGCCCAATTGATCACCTGCTCGATGGCCGCGTTTTCCTTCTCGCGGCTGCGCTATCCGGGCCGCGACGTCCTTTTCTTTGTCTTTTTGTCGTCGCTCATGGTCCCGGCCACGGTCATCATGATCCCCACCTTTATCCTGATCCGCGTGGTAGGGCTGATGGACTCGCACTGGGCGCTGATCTTGCCCGCCACCACCAGCGCGTTTGGCGTCTTTTTGCTGCGCCAGCAGTTCATGGCGCTGCCCGGCGAACTGGTCGACGCGGCCAAGATCGACGGCGCGAGCTTCCTCCGCATCTACTGGCAGGTCATGCTGCCGCTGATCGGCCCCGGCCTGTCGGCGCTGGGCATCTTCACCTTCCTGGCCTCGTGGAACAACTTCCTCGGCCCGCTGCTCTTTCTCCGCACCTGGGACAAATACACCTTTCCCATCGCCATCGTCATGCTCCAGGGCTATATGGGGACCGGCAACCGCGCCCACGTGCTGGCCGGGGTGATGATTTCCATTCTCCCCGCGCTCACCTTCTTCTTGATCGCCCAACGCTTTGTCATCCGCGGCATCGCGCTCAGCGGCATCAAGGGCTAGGCACGGCTGGAGCCGCGCCTTCGCTGTATGTCCGCATCCGACGACGACCTCATCACACCGCAGAGCTACGTGGTCGATACCGCCCGCGCGCTGTGGGACAACCTGCCCCAAGTCGTGATCGGCGGGCTATGGTTCAGCCTATGGGCCGCGCCCGCCTTTGTCCTGGCCGTCTTTGCACGTTGGGCGCTGGCCGGCCTGGCCGCGATCCTCCTGGCCGCGCCCGGCTGGACCAGCCTGCTCGCCTGGGAAGCGGCGCTGGCGACGGGCCGCGTCCCGCCGTGGTCGCGCCTGCTCACCGCTTGGCGCGACCACTGGGGGATCAGCGTGCGCCTGGCCGCGGTTGCCATCTTCCCCCTGGCTGTGGTCCAATGGGGGTCGGCGCAGACCGCGGCGAACGCGCCGGGCTGGCTCAGCGCGCTGCTGGTGTGCGCCTGGCTCAATGCCGTGCTGTGGCTGGCCGCGCTGCTGCTCTATGCGCTGCCCGCGGTGGCGCTCTACGGCTGGGACCGGGCCACCGCGCTGCGTAACGGGCTGCTGTTGGCCGCGCGCCTGCCCACGCACACCGTGGGGTTGATCGCGCTCTACGTCCTCTGTTATCTCGCCATTGTCGCATTCAACGGCGGGCTGATCTTTTTTCTGCCCGCGATCGCCGGGCTGTTCGTGGTCAACCATGTCCGCCTGGCCGTCTCCCTAGCCGCCGCCCCCCAACCGGGTCACCCTCTCTGACAAGGAGCTATTGCCATGGACGCCACCACCGCCGCACCCACCGTCTTGGACCGGGGCCGCGACGCGGCCGCCCCCTACACCTATCGCGGCGCACAACTGCGTGCGGCGACCTTCCCGCTGGGCGGGCTGGGGACGGGCAGCGTCTCGCTCGCCGGCGACGGGGGGCTGCGCCAATGGCAGATCGTCAACAACGTCAACCACGACGCCCACGTGCCGCACAGCTTCTTTGCCATCTGGGCCGGCGCGCGCCGCGCGTCGCCGCGCAATGCGCTCGTGCTCCAGTGTGACAAGCTCTACAACGACAGCGGCTTCCGCCCCGCGCCCGCGGTCAGCGACCACATCGTGCCCGCGGGGTCGGTCGATCTCCTGACCGAATTGCCCGGCGTGGACGACCTGGCCGTTACGGCCCGCTATCCCATCGTCGATGTGGACTACACCACGCCCCTGCCCGTCCAGGTCAAGCTGGAAGCCTTTTCGCCCTTTATCCCGCTCAACAGCAAGGATTCCGGCCTGCCCGCGGTGATCTTCAACTTCACTGTGACCAACCCCGGCGATGTCCCGGTGCGCGCCGCGCTGTTGGGCAGCCAGCAAAACCTGGTCGGCTGGAACGGCAAAACGCACATCGACGGCGTCCACAACTTGGGCTATGGCGACAACGTCAACACGCTGGTCAAGCTGGCCGGGCTGACTGCCCTGGACATGGCGAACACGCGGCTGGCGGACGACCATCCCGCCAACGGTCACGTCACGCTGGCCGCGCTGCCCGCGCCCGGCGACGAAGTGACCCACATGACCCAGTGGACCGACCCGCGCCAGCTTTGGGACCACTTCAGCCACCAGCGCGGACGGCTCTCCAGTCAGGCCACCGGCGGCGCCAGCCCGGCCGGGCAAACCTGGAACGGCGCACTCGCCGTCGCCTTCGAGGTCGCCCCACACGCCAGCCGCACCGTCACCTTTGTCTTGGCCTGGCACTTCCCCAACCGCTACGTCACCTGGGCGCAGGACGTCCATCCCTACCGCATGGGCATCCCCGACCGCAAATCCAAGTTCTGGATGGGCAATCAATACGCCAACTGGTTTGGCAGCGCGCTGGACGTGGTGCAGTACGTCCAGAAGCATTGCGCCCGTTTGACCGAGCAGACACGCCGCTACCGCGACCGCTTCTTCGACAGCACCCTGCCCTGGGCGCTGCTGGAGTCGGTCGCCGGGCCGGTCTCCACGCTGCGCACTCCCACCTGTCTGTGGCTGGAGGATGGCCGCTATTACGGCTTCGAGGGCTGCCACGGGGCCAGCACCACCCACGATGCGCTCGAGGGCTGCTGCCCCATGAACTGCACCCATGTCTGGAACTATGAGATGGCGCTTGCCAAGCTCTTTCCCGACCTGGAGCAGAGTATGCGCCGCACCGACCTGATCGAGCAGATCAGCCCGTGGGGGTCCATCCCCCACCGCACCACGCTCCCCCTCTATCTGCCGCGGCCGTGGCAGGACTTCATCGGCGGCCCGCGCAACCCCGCCATGGACGGCGAGTTCGGGACCGTGCTCAAGACCTATCGCGAGGTGCGTCACGGCGCGGACCGCGCCTGGTTTGACGAGATGTGGCCCAGCGTCAAGCGCGTCATGGAGCACGCGCTGCGCGACTATGACACCGAGGGCGACGGCGTCATCCGCGGCGAGCAGCCCAACACCTACGACATCTCCATCTACGGCCCCAACACCTTTATCGGCAGCCTCTATCTGGCCGCGCTGCGCGCCGCCGAAGAGATGGCCCGGCTCCAGGGCGAAGCGGAGTTGGCGCAGAGCTATCGCGCCCGCTTCGAGTTGGGCACGGTCAACTATGACAAGCTCTGCTGGACCGACGAATATTACGCCCAGATCGTAGACCTGGCGCAGCACACCGAAATGCAGTTCGGCGCGGGCTGTCACATGGACCAACTGCTCGGCCAGTGGTGGGCGCACCTGCTCGACCTGGGCTATGTCCTGCCCGCCGACCATGTCCGCGCCACCGTCCGCAACATCTACCGCTTCAACCACCGCGACACCTTCCGCGTCGAAGACCAGGCCCCGCGCGTCTACTTGGACGCGCGCGACCGCGGTCTCTACATCTGCACGTGGCCCCACGGCGGCAAGCCCGCGGTCCCCACGCTCTACAGCGACGAAGTGTGGACCGGGCTGGAGTATCCCGTCGCCGGCCTCCTACTCTATGAGGGCGAGACCGACGCCTGTCTGACCATGTTGGGCGACATTCGCGGACGTCACGACGGTTCGCGGCGCAGCCCGTGGAACGAGGTCGAGTGCGGCGACCACTACGCCCGCGCGATGGCAAGCTGGGCGCTGCTGGAGTTAGCCGCGGGCTACGTCTATGATGCCCCGCACGCGCGGCTGACCTTTGTCCCGCGGCTCCAGGCCGGGGACTTCCGCAGCTTCTTCATCACCGGCGGCGGCTGGGGCGTCTTCAGCCGCGACGCGGCCCATGCCCGGCTGGCGGTGGATTACGGCGGCGTCAGCCTCCGCGAGTTGGTCTTGACCGGCGCAGGCCGCGGCAAAGCCCGCCTCAACGACCAAGTCCTGGCCGCGACCTGGACCCAAGACGGCGACCGCGTCCGTCTGCGCTTCGACGACGAACTACTGCTCGCCGCGGGCGACGTGCTCACCGTGGCATGGGAATAGGCGTCACAACAGACGGCGCGGATCGCCCGCGCTAGAAAGGCAGCCCGATTGGATACCGCCCAGTCCACCGGCCCACTCCCGCCGCCCGCGCAAGGCGCGCGGTTGGAGTGGGCCGCCATCCCCGCTCCGGTGCGCGCCGCGGTCGACGACGCCTTGGGCAGCGCAGTCGTCGCAGCCGTGTCGCAGCCGTCCGGCTTCTCGCCGGGCGTGGCCGCACGCCTGCGCTTGGCCGATGGCCGCCGCGTCTTCGCCAAGGCGATCAGCGCCCACCCAAACCCGACCTCGCCCGGCTTCCACCGTCGCGAGGCGCGCGTCGCCGCGGCCCTTCCGGCTCACGCGCCGGTCCCGCGCCTGCTCTGGTCCTATGACAAAGGGGACGACGCGGACAAGGACGGCTGGGTCGTGCTCGTCTTTGCGGACGTAGACGGCTATCACCCTGCCCAACCCTGGCGCACGGACGAACTGCACCGTGTCCTCGACGCCACCGCAGAACTGGCCACGCAGTTGACGCCCTCGCCGCTGTCGCCGCCGGTCGTGCCCACCGCGGGCGAGCGTATCGACCGCGAGCTTTCCGGTTGGCGGCTGCTGGTCGGCGCACCGCCGGAGCATCTCGCCCAGCTTGACCCCTGGTCGCGCCGCCACCTGGACGCGCTCGCCGCCCTGGAAGCGGCCGCGCCCGCGGCCGTCGGCGGCGATACGCTGCTCCACCTGGACATCCGCGCCGACAACCTGCTGCTCACGCCGGACCAGGTCTGGTTCCTGGACTGGCCCCATGCCTGCGTGGGCGCGGCCTGGCTCGACGTGCTCTTCTTCCTGCCCAGCGTGACCATGCAGGGCGGCCCGCCGCCGGAGCAGGTCATGGACCGCCATCCCACCTGTCGCGCCGCGGACCCGGCCGCGCTTAACGCCGGTCTAGCCGCGGTCGCCGGCCTCTTTACCGAGCGCGCGCTGCGTCCGCCGCCGCCCGGTCTGCCCACCTTGCGCGCCTTTCAGGCGGCGCAGGGCGCGGTCGCCCGCGCCTGGCTCGCCCAGCGCACCGGGTGGGCGTAAACC
>CAYJQA010000288.1:0-7374 GCA_964372065.1 uncultured Litorilinea sp. | reverse complement strand
AGATTACGGCGTTTATCGTGCGCGAGGTCAGCCCGGTGGTGAGCAATTGGCGCGCTAACGAGACCTTGCCCGACTATCTGGCGCGCCACAACATCCCCGGCATCAGCGAGGTGGACACGCGGCGCTTGACGCGGCTGCTGCGCGACAAGGGCGTGCTGCACGCGGCGCTCTGCACCGACGGCAGCAAGACCGCGGCCGAACTGCTGGCGCTGGCGCAGGGCTGGGAAGGGCTGGACGGCCGCGATTTGGTGCGCGAAGTGACGTGCCAGGAACCGTATCACTGGGTGGACGGGACGCGCGTAGAGTGGACGCCGGTGGCTGCGGGGCATGATGTGGGCGAGGCGGCTGCCGCCGCGACGGCGACCGCGGCCGCGCGCGCCGCGCCGTTGGTGGTGGCCTATGATTTCGGCATCAAGCGCAACATTCTGCGCCGGTTGACCAGTCATGGGCTGCGCGTGACCGTGGTCCCCGCGCACACGACCGCCGCCGAAGTCTTGGCGATGCAGCCGGACGGTCTCTTTCTGAGCAACGGGCCGGGCGACCCCGCGGGCGTGCCTTATGCCGCGGCCGCGGTGAACCGGCTGCTGGACGCGGGCATCCCGACCTTCGGCATCTGCCTGGGGCATCAGATTATCGGGCTGGCGCTGGGTGGCGAGACGTACAAGCTGAAGTTTGGGCATCACGGCGGCAACCAGCCGGTGAGCGATGTGAGCGCGACCAACGTGCAGATCACGGCCCAGAACCACAACTATGCCGTGCGCGACGAAGGGCTGCCCGCCAACACGGAGATCACCCACCGCAACTTGAACGACGGCACGGTAGAAGGGCTGCGGCTGACCGACCGGCCCGTCTTCTGCGTGCAGTATCATCCGGAGGCGAGTCCGGGGCCGCACGACGCCGATCTGCTCTTTGCGCGCTTTGCGCGCTTGGTGAAGGAACACGCCGCGGGCGGGTGAGAGCAGGGGAGAGTCTCACGCCAAGACGCCAAGAACGCTAAGAAAAGCCGGAGAGAAGAAATATCTACCGCAAAGAGCACAAAGAACGCAAAGAAGAAAGCGCCAAAGGGCAGCAGCGGGCGTTAGGCCGAAGTACCCTTTCTGCCGGCGCAGCGGAACCCTGCGCGCCCTGAGGGTCCTCGGCTCAGTGTGACAACCTTACCCTCTCTCTTTGTGTTCTATGCGTTTTTTGCGGTAGCGTTTCTCTCCGGCTTTTCTTGGCGTCGTTGGGTGAGACTCTCTGTTTAGTCGTCGGTGGGCGCGATGGCGGGGCTGGTGTAGGTGCGCAGGCGGCGGTCGCGCCAGGCGACCCCGGCCGTGACCAGCGCCGCGGCCAGCCCGCCGGTGACGATGGCGACCGGCGCACCAAAGACCGCGGCGACCAGCCCGGCGCGCACTTCCCCTAACTGGGGTCCCCCTGTATAAAAGATCATATTGACCCCCACCATGCGCCCGCGCAGGTTGTCCGGCGTCCAGATCTGGCGGATCGCGCCGCGGATGATCGACGAGGTGGTGTCCGCCGCGCCCGTGACGGCAAAGAGTACGTAGGAGAGCGCGAAGACGGTAGACAGCCCGAACGCGGCGGTCCCCAAGCCATAGGCGGCGAGGCAAACCAGGAAGACCGCGCCCTGACGCACGATGTCCCGGCGCAGCGTGACCCACACCCCGGCGATCAGGTTGCCCAGGGGCTGCGCCGTCGCCAACAGCCCATAGCCGCCCGCGCCGATGCCCAACACCTGGTCGGCGACGATGGGCAGCAGCGTACGCGCCGACCCCAACAGTGTGGCAAAGAAGTCCATGAGCATGGTGCTGCGGATCATGGGCTGACCAAAGGTAAAGCGGAAGCCCGCCATGACTTCGGCCCAGCCGACGCCGCGCCCGGCGGACCCCTGCCGCTGGGCGCGGCGGGCGTCGTCGTCATAGCGGAGACGGGTCAAGGCCACGATCGCGGGCACAAACGCCGCGGCATGGAGCGCATAGACCAGCCCAATGCGGCCCGTGTTGAGGATCGCGCCGCCCACCGCGGGGCCGGCGATGGTGGCGAGGACCAGCGTCAGCATGTACGCGCTGACGGCGTTGGTGAGCTGGCGGCGCGGGACGAGGTTGGGCAGCAGGGCTTCGCGCGTGGGCGTCTCCACGGCGGAGAGCGCGGTGAGCGCGGCGACCACACCGTAGATCGCCAACACCGAGACGCGACCGCTGAAGGTCAGCAGGGCCAGGAGCAAGGCCAGCAGCGCGGCCGCGCCCTGCATGGTGATGAGCAGCTTGCGCCGGTTGACCGCGTCGGCGAGTGCGCCGCCGGGCAAGGCGAAGAGCAGCAGAGGCGCCCAGCGCGCCAGCCCCAGCCCGCCCAACCCCAGCGCCCCCGCGTTCAGGTCGAACGTCTGGCCGAAGAGGGTGACGGTCGAGGCGGCGTCGCGCAGCAGCGCATAGACGTGCCAGTTGGCCGCGATGGTCTGCATCTGGAGGCCAAAGGTGACGCAAAGCTGCGCCGTCCAAAAGAGCCGGAAATCGCGGTGTTGGAACGCGGGTAGACGGGTCAAGAGACCGGCCAGGGGACCGGAGTGCGGGGTCATGGGCGAACCTTGCAGGCTGGGGCGGCGGTTTGACTGGCGCGGTGCGCACCCGACGCGCCATGTCGTGCATTGTGCCCCAAACTCAGGCCGGGGTGAAATCTGACGCGAAGGCGGGCCGCCATTTGTGGATCAGACTGGCGGCGTCATTTGCGGAAATCCTGAGTTCCCTTATACTGTGCGGCTGGCAATTTCGCTTCCTACATCACGCTCAAGCCACACAAGACACCCAGATAGCACACACAAGTTGCCGCCCCGGCCGGTTTGACGCGCAAACCGTGCGCGCCGGTGCGGGCAACTATGGCAATCCGGCATTCTGCCTAGAGAACGAGGAATTGCTCTGCTTATGAAGCACCCAACTTGGCTGGCCTTTCTGCTGGTGATCAGTCTCATCTTGCCCGTTGCCCCGGCGGCTGCGGCGGCTCAGTCTCCCGCGCTCGCCGCTGTGCCCGACGCCGCGCAGGCCGACACGGACGCCGCGCCCGCGGCCACGGACCTAAGCGAGGGCAAATATGAAGTGCAGTGGACCATTACGGCTAATGGCAGCGGGTCCGGCGCCGACAATACCTCAAGTTGGACCGCATACCGCAATGTTCTGATCCAGGGCTCGGCCATCATAGACGATCCGGCCAACGACTTTGCCACCGTGGAGCCGTACCAACTGACGGTGACTGATACGAGCCAGGCCATTGAGAACGAAATCTGCTACCAAGAGGTGACTCGCCAGTACATCACCGACCCGTCGCTTTACAGCGGCCGCCCCGACCCGTTCTGGACGTACGGTTTCTTGCTCCAGGAGGGATCCGACGGTTCGTGGTCCATACAAGATCCCTTCTATCTGGCATTCTGGGTCGACGGCCAGGTCATTCGCAACTTCCCCTATCACTGGAGCCGCGATCACAACGACTACTGCAATGGTGCGAACAGCTTTTACAGCGAAGACCAGCGCGATACGGCTGTATACATGGACTGGTACGATTACCAGCATGGTTTGCCGATCCCTTTTGAGGGCGATCCGGAAGGCGTCGTTTTCCACAAGAGTCTGGCCTGGACTATTGACAAACACAGTGTCCACGGCCATCAGATCCCGCTGCACATCACTTTCAGCGCGACCATCCGGCGCATCGGCGGGTGTGCGGACCGAGCCGCGCCGATCGACGCCGACGACCCCATCGTGAAGGACATCCGCCTGCGCGTGCAGGTGGACCGCCCGACGATCCCGCCCAACGCGGGCGACACGCTGAACCCGCCGGACCCGGCCACGGTGACGGTGCTGGCGACGTGCGAGGGCGTGCCGGTGCGTAACGTGGAACTCAAGGTGGCGGTGGATGCGCTGGCGAACAGCGGGGGCCATCAGCACACCAACACCGCCGGCAACCTGCGGCCGCGCGGCTTCCTGCGCGGGCCGCAGCACACCAACTACATCGAGATCACGCGGCGCAGGCCCGACATCACCGTGACGACCAACGACCAGGGCGAGGCGACCATCCGTTTCCTGCCGGGCCGTGACTACGACTCCGGGAACCGCGGCGGGCGCTGTGCGGGCGACCAGCGCGGCATCGCGGGCGACTACAAGATCGACATCGAGTCGACCAAGCCCGCCAAGTTTGCGGGCCAGAAGCTGGACACGACCATCCTGGTCGAGCGGACGGACTTTGTGGACTTGGTGGACGGCGAGAACTATGCCATCCGCTACAACTCGCGGATCCATCCGAACGGAACGTCGGGCACAGCGCCGACGATGCAGGTAATCCAACAACTGGCGGACGCCTTCCACACGGCGCAGGTAGAGCACAATGCGGCGTTGGAACTGGCGGGGCGTGACCCCTGGCCGCTTGTGGAACTCGGCATCATCGACATCAGCCTGGAGGACGGCGGGCTGTACGACTCGGGTGGAACGAATGTGTGCGCGGCGGGGCAGCCGCGGGCGAACTTCATCCCGTGGCAGATCCCGCACCAGACGCACTTGACGGGTAAGGGCATCGACATCAGCACCGCGTTCTGGTGGAGCAGCGCAACCAATGCCGCCCAATTCTACTGGTGGCGCAACACCTTGCGCGCGGTGGGGTGCAACTACGGCACGTGGGCGCGCGAAGCGGTCTTCCACCTGGAGGCCGACCAGAGTGCAGATGGCTGGGGCAATTTCCATACGGGCTGCACCTACACGCGTGAAGGGGCGGTGGCTGCGCTCGCGGCGGGGGGCGCAGAGTCGGCGATGGTGACGGCGCCGCGGGCCGGGGCGGATGTCTTTGTCTCGCTGCTGCCCAACACGCTCGACGAGGAGATCGTGCTGGCTGCGCCGGGCGAGGTGGTGAGCTACACCGTCGGCGTGAACAACCTGCTGGGTGACGCGGCGGCGGAGGATGTGGAGGTGAAGGTCACGCTGCCGGACGGCGTGACCTTTGTCGCGGGCGACCCGGCCCCGACCCGCTTCGACGCCGGGCAGCCGGTGTGGGTGGTGGGCGACCTGGCCGCAGGCGCGTTTGCCGAGTTGTACGCCTTCAACGTGCAGGTCAACGCCGGTCTCGCGCCCGATACGGTGCTCTACCTGGAGGCGGCGGCCACCACCGCCTCGGCGGACGGCATCACGGAGAACAACCTGGCGGGTGACGAGATCATCGTGCGCTCACCCGGACCGGACCTGGTCGCGCTCGCGGACCTGGAAGGGGTGGCCCTGACCGCGGATGCGCCGGTGACGGTGACGTTCGACGTCGGCAATGTGGGCAGCGCCATTGCTCCCAACGCGTCGATGACGTTCACGCTGCCGGCGGGTGTCACGGTGCGCAGCAGCGCGCCGCTCACGCCCACCCAGGCGGGGCAGACGCTGACCTGGGCGCTGGGGGACCTGGCGGTGGACGCCACGCAGCCGCTGACGCTGGTGTTGGACCTGGCGGGGGCGGCCACGGGGCCGTTTGACCCGCTGGTGGGGACAAGCACGCCGGTCACCTTCACCTGGCAGGCCAAGACGACGGGCGACATCGACCTGAGCAACAACGGCGGCACGGTGGTCAACGGGCTGACGCTGGCGGGGCACGATGCGCTGGTGGTGCTGAATGTGGCGGGTGCGCCGGTGGGCGGGTTGGTGGCGGGTCAGACGGTGACCTACACGCTGAGCTACGCCAACCTGGGCAACCGGCCCGCGCTCAGCACAACCCTGAGCCTGCGGTTGGGGACCGGGCTGAAGCTACTGAGCGCACAGCCGCCCGCCGGGCCGCCGGTGGACGGGGCGTTGCCGTGGGCGCTGGGCGACCTGGCCGTGGGTGCGGACGGTTACGTCACGGTGCGCGCCCTGGTGGAGAGCGTGCCGGCGGCGGGGAGTCTGACCGTCGCCAAGATCAACGCGGCGGGCTTCGACATCGCGCCGGTCAACAACATCGCCTACGACGACCGCGTGCGCGTGGTCGCGGCGGGCACGGGTGACCAGCGTTTCTTCCTGCCGCTGCTGACCCACTAAACGACCGTTCCGAACACAGAAATGCCGGCGCGCCGCACGAGGGTGCGCCGGCATTTTTCGTCGGATGCGGCGACCATGCTAACGGGTGCCGCGACCGCCTAGGGCACGGTGAAGGTCAGCAGTTCGCGGTCGTTGCCGGACGAGAGCGTGCCGCTGAAATTGGAGACTGCGCCGTTACGGATCACGCGCACCTGATAGGGTTTGCCGTCCGCGCCGCTGTAATGCGCCACACGCAGCGAGTAGGTTCCCGACGGCATGGGGATGGATTTCCCCGTCCCGTCCTTCTGCTGGTAGATGTTTTCGACGGCGCTGCCGCTTTCTGATTGCCAGTCACGGTCCAGGCGCAGGCTGCCGTCGGCTGAGAGCTTGCTGTTGAAGAAGACATGCAGACCGTTCGGCCCGTAGAGGTGCAGGTCCAGGTCGGTGGCGCTGCTGCTGTTGTTGGTCCAGGTGAGTGTGGCCTGGAAGTCGCCGGTATTGCCCAACGCGGCCGGGTTGCCGGGCGGGATGCCCGCGCCCATGCCGCAAGGCCGGTCGTCGCTCGCCTCGCCCCAGCCGTCCAGGCCGCCGCCGATGTTGACGGTGGTTTTGCAGGTATTGGTGAAGCCGCACGCATACGGCTGGTTGATGATGACCGTCTGGGGGTTGGTGTTGGTGTACTTCCTGAGATGGGTCAGGGTGAGCGGCGATTCCAGGGCGCTGTAGCAGAACGTATAGGTTCCCTGGGGCAGCAGCCAGCCGGTCGGCTCCGGCGACTCACCCGTGACATTAGAGCGCAGCCGCAAGACGTTGCCGTTGAGGACGCCCGCCGCCACCTCGTCGGGATATAAAGGAACGAAGTTCTGGATCGTCAGGTAGTAGAAACAGTCCATCGCGCCGATGGGGCAGTGGGTGTTGGGCGCGTACAGACCGCCCTGGGGGTGCCACGCGGCGGTCGTGACGTCCCATTCGCCGGCGGCCATCTGTCCCAACGTAAAGAGCGTCGTCTCGACCGCCGTCGTCGGGTTGTCCGGGTCAAAGGCAAACAGGCTGCGTGTCCATGCGCCCGCGGCGTTGTCATAGCGGAGGAAATAAAGGTAGCTCACATCGTTCACGCCCACCACCGGCAGCCGTACCGTCAACGGGAAGTTGAAGGCGAAGTTGTCCGGGCCGAAATTAGTGGGTGGTGAGACGATGCGCAGCCATGAAGGTGGGGCCAGTGGCGGCGTCGCGCCCACATCTACCGAAAGGGCGATGGTGGCTGCCGCGCCGTCTTGGTAGGTCGGCACGGAGCGCGGCGCAACCGTCAGAATATGACCGCCGCCGCTCGCAACGACGCCCGCTTGGTCCGATGTGAAGGCCTGGGCTACGT
>CAYJQA010000287.1:0-7386 GCA_964372065.1 uncultured Litorilinea sp. | reverse complement strand
CGGCGCGGCTGGGCAGCGAGTGGAGCGCGGGCGGCCTGCTGATGGCGCTGGCCCTGGGCGCGGGCGCGCGGGCGTTGGCGACTGGTGAGCGGCGCTGGTGGGGCGCGACCGGGCTGGCGCTGGGGCTGCTGATCGCACAGCCGATTCCCGTCGCTGCCGCGGTGGGGGCGTGGTTGGCGGCGCTGGTGCTGCTGGCCTGGCCGGCCGCGTCCGGCGCGCACCCGCGCGGGTGGGGCATCTATGTCGAGCAGGTGGGCACGCTGCTGGCCGCGGTGGTGGCCGTGGGGCTGCCGGGGTGGGCGCTGGCCGGGTTGCCCACGCCGGATGGCGACGGGTTGGCCCTGGCCGGTGGGCTGCTGCACAGTGGGGGCGCGGCGCTGGACTATTTCCTGAGCCGGCCGCTGCTGCCCACGTGGCTGACGGGGCTGGCCGTAGTGGGCGTGGCGCTGGTGATCCGGCGCAGCGCGGACCGCGCCAACTCGCAGGGCGCGGCGGCGGTCCGGACAGGCGGCGGCGCGTTGATCCTGGGCTGGGCGTTGCTGCCGCCGGCAGGCGCGGCCGCCGATGTGCTGCTGCCGCTGCTGCCCTGTGTGCTGCTGGCCGCGAGCGTGGCCGCCGACCAACTGATCGCGGTCTTTGACCAAGCGTGGGCCGCTCTGATTCCCCTGCGGCGCACGGTGGTCGCGGCGTTGGTGGTGGGGCTGGCGGTCCTGGGCCGCGATGCGTGGGCGCTGACGGGCCAGTTGGGCGGCGCGGGCGCGACCGCACAGAACGCGACCGAGGTCGCCATGGCGCGCTATCTGGCCGCGTGTCTGACCGGTCAGCGGCCCGACGACCCGTGCAGCCGCCAGGGTGACGATGCGCCACTTTTTTATGCGCCGCCCACGGTGCTTGACCACCCGACGACACGGCTGCTGGTCGGCGCGGCGCTGACTGACGGCCGCGTGGTCCCGCTGGACCCGGCGCGCGACCTGCTGCCCGCGACTGCGCCCCCGGGCGACCTGATCTATCTGGTGGGGCTGGACAATCAGCCGGTGATCGAGTTGCTGCAGCAGCTTTATCCCACGGCGACGCTGGTGGCCGAGCCGCGCGACGGCGAGGGCGGGACGCTCTTTTTGGTGGTGACCATCACGCGCGAGGAGGCGCTGGCGCATCAAGGGCTGGCCGGGACCTATATCGCGGCGTCCGGCAGCGCGCCTGCGACCACGGCGCTGGACGGTCCGCTGACCTTTGCCTGGCAGGCGGCGGCCCCGCTGGACGCGCCGTTTTATGCGGAGTGGGAAGGGTCGCTGTTGGCCCCGACCGCGGGGGCCTATACCTTTGCCCTGACCGGGATGGACGGGCCTTCGCCGCCGGTGGTGAGTCTGCAACTGGACGGTAAGCTGGTGCTGGATACGTCGCTGGGGCTGCTGGAGCAGCGCGGGCTGCTGGTGGAGGGCTATTATCGGCTGACCGTGCGCTATCGCACCGACGGCCCGCCCGGCGATTGGGCCATTACGTGGACGCCGCCCAGCGGAGAACCTGCGCCCATCCCGCGGGCCGCGCTCTACAGCCCGGCGCTGCCCACGCTGGGGCTGATCGGGACGTATTATGCAGGCAATAGCTGGACCGGCCCGGCGCTGACCGTGCGCAAGGACCTCATTTTGGCCGCCGACGTGGACCTGCCGCGACCCTATAGCGTGGCGTGGACGGGCAAGCTGGCCGCGACGCGGGCGGGCGAGTATCTTTTTGCCGTGACCGCCAACGGGCCGGTGGTCTTGACCATTGACGGCCGCGATGTGTTGAGCTATCTGCCGCCGGACGATCTAGCCGCGGGTCCGGCCTATGCGCAGGCCGGGCAGTATCTGGCCGCGGGCTGGCATGACATCACGCTGCGTTATGCGCCCGCGGACCGTTCCGACCTGCGCCTGCTGTGGACGCCGCCGGGAAGCGCGCCCAGTTTGCTCATGGGCCGCTATCTGCTGCCCAGCCTGGCCGAGGTCACGCCCACGGATGCGCCGCTGCCTGCTGCGCCCGAACTGCTGGATGCCCGGCTGGGCGATAACACCTTTGCGTTGACGACGAACCTGGAGTTCTATGCGCCTGCGGCGAGCGCCGCGCCCGCGGCCCTGCCGGTGCTGTTGTCCGAGCCGGTGTGGGAGTCGGCGCAGGGCTGCGGGGCAGATAAGACGCAGTTGGATTCGCCGCGCGGGGTGGCGCTGGACGCGACCGGGCAGCGGCTGTACATCGCCGACGCCAACAATCGCCGCGTGGTGGTGCTGGATGCGGATGCGGGCGCGCCCCTGGACGAACTGGCGCTGCCGGAGTTTCAAGAGCCGGTTGACGTGGCCTTTGACCCCAACGGGACGCTGCTGGTGCTGGACGCCGTGGCCCAGGCTATCTATCGCGTGGACCTGACCACGGGCGAGTATGGGGCACTGCCGCTGGCCGGCTTCTATCGTCCGCGCGGGCTGGCGGTGGACGCGGCGGGCAATGTGCTGGTGGCGGATACGGGCGGGGCGCGCGTGGCGCTGCTGGACGCGCTGGGCGGGGTGGTCGCCCAGTTTGGCGGGCCGTCGACGTGGCTGGGGAAGGGGCAGCCGGTGGATGTGCTGGCCGTGGCCAACGGCAGCTATTGGGCGATTGCCGCCGAGCATGGCCGGTTGTGGCGGCTGGACGTGCTGGGGAGCGTGCCCGCCGTCGAACGGGCGAACACGCTGACCGGGCCGCATTTGGCCGCGCTGCCCGACGGCAGTTTCTTTGTGAGCGATCCGTCGCGGAGTACGGTGATCTACGTCGCGCCCAACGGCCAACCCTACGGCCAGTTGACGGCCCCGAACGCCTTTGTCAACCCCACCGGCGTGGCCGCGACGCTGCGCGATGGGCTGGTCTACGTGGCCGTGGTGGACAGCGCGACCTGCCGCGCCAGTATGTGGCGTGTGCGCCCTGCCCGCGATTTATAGGCCGCGGAGCAGAGGCAGAGCAGAAGCAAAGCCGCAACGAGCAGAGAGAACCCTGTCCTGCTGAGGCCGTTAAGCCGAAGCATCCCCTCGCGCCGATGACCAGAAGGAGATGCTTCGCTACGCCCAGCATGGCAACCTTATTCCTTTTTCTTTGCGTTCTTTGCGTGAGCTATCTCTTCTTTTCTCCCCAGGAGCGTGAGCCATGAGCGTTACGATTGCCGCGGTGGAGCCGTTTGTGGTGCGCCAGCAGTTGGGCGTACCGTTCTACTTTTCCCAATGGGAGCAGACCAGTCGCGCCGTCTGTCTGGTGAAGGTGACCGCGGACGACGGGACCTATGGCTGGGGCGAGGGGTACGGTCCCGCCGACGTGGTGGCCGCGAGCGTGCGCTTCTTAGCGCCGCATGTGATCGGCCGCGACCCGTTGGCGAGCGCGGCGATCTGGCAGGAGATGTACCGCCGCAGCCTGGACTATGCGCGGCGCGGCGTGCTGGTGGCGGGGTTGAGCGCCATCGACATCGCGCTGTGGGACCTGAAGGGCAAACTGCTGGGGCTGCCGGTGGCGACGCTGCTGGGCGGAGCGCGGCGGTCGTCGGTACGTGTCTATGCCACAGGGCTGTACTTCACGCAGGTGGCCGACCTGCCCGCGGCCCTGGCCGCCGAGGCGCGCGGCTATGTGGCGCAGGGCTTTGGCGCGGTCAAGATGAAGGTAGGGTTGGGGCTGGCGGCGGATACGGCCAACGTGGCTGCCGTGCGCGCGGCCATCGGCCCGGACGTGGAACTGATGATGGACGCCAATCACGCCTACAGCCGCAGCGAGGCGTTTGCCCTGGCGCGCGCCGTGGAGGATCAGCGCATCGGCTGGTTTGAGGAACCCATCTCGCCGGAAGACTATGCGGGCTATACCGAACTGCGGGCGCGCACGACCATCCCCCTCGCGGGCGGCGAATGCGAGTACCTGACCCACGGCTTCCGTCACCTGGCGGTGAACAACTGCGTGGACATCGCCCAGCCGGACTTGTGCGCGGCGGGCGGGCTGACCGAGGGGCAGCGCATCGCGTCGCTGATGCAGACCTTTGGCGCCAACGTGACGCCCCATTGTTGGGGCACAGGCATCGCCTTTGCCGCGTCGCTCCATTTTGCCGCAACGCTGGACATGCAGCCGGGCCGTTTACGTGCCGCCGAGCCGCTGTTGGAGATGGACCGTTCGCCCAATCCCTTGCGCGACGAGTTGGCCGTCCCCCGCTTTGTCGCGCAGACCGGCCGCGTCGCTGTGCCCACCGCGCCCGGTCTGGGCGTGGACATTGACCTGGACCGGCTGGCCGCGTGGGTAGAGAGCAGGCGCATTTGATGTTCAACACTACGGACTTATTGGAGTATCGGCCGGGATCTTCTTTGGTGCAGCAGTACCGGAAGGAGCAGCGAACTGATGAATGCGACTATTGAACCGTACAAGAGTTCAATCGTTGACTCAGTAAGGATCGAGTTTCGTGCTGTTACATTTCGAGCGGTCCAAGCTAGCCTAGAGTTTGTTCAACGGTTCGTTGATGCTGGCGGCCATGTTTCTCCCTACTACAAATGGGTCTACTTGTATCCATACGGGGTATTCCCCGCTTTCCACGCGGTAAACGCGTTATGGTCAACGCGTGGTAGAGAAAATTACGAGAGCCTATTTGATATGGTGACCGATCTAACGCCTGGTCCATTAACGTATCCAGACATCCAAGCGTACGTTGACTTCGTCAAACACAACGAACGACTCCTTGATCGGCTTAGTGATCTTCGTGGTACACCCTTTGCTGTTAGTGTTGAGTCAAGCGGGGAATTAGTCCGCATAGTATCAACATTGGGTAATCTGGTAGAGAGGTATATACACGAGAGCGGGGGAATAGCATTCTCCGAATCCAGTTTTAGCCCGATTTATCAGCTATCCGACAATTATGCATTTGCTGATCTCTTACCGTATGACATCTGTGTGCCGATTCCCTACATCACAGCCAATATCGATCGAATGCAGATCGCGCCAAAGATACACATCGAGCGAATGTCACCTGAGTTCGATGAAGCAAGGGCGAATTTGACCACGCCAGTGGATACTGTGAGTGAGGATGTTGTGTCAGCAGCAACCCATTGTATCGTATTTTCCGATCAGAGATTTTCGCCAACCTACCGAGTTGACCTTGACTGGGACCTATTCTATAAGCAGAGAGAATTGCTTCGACGGCTCGAAGAATTTTTCGCCCTTCTTCGACTGGTAACTGGGTTTGACACTGGCTATGCACAAATACTGTGCCGCCCAAATGGCTGGGCACATCATTTCAAAGCTGGTCTGATACCTCTAATTGGTGTTACTCGTTTCGGTTATGCACCGTGGCTTACCTCACGGGACTATCGCCTGCGAGAAACTCCGCAGACATTGACGGCGGATCAGTTCGTGGAAATCGGGAAGCTGTATTCTGGGCTATATAAGCAACGCTCTTCTGTAAAGATAGCCCTAAAGAGGTTTAGTCAGTGTTTCATGCGTAGCGACTTCGAGGACATTCTCCTTGATGCGGTCATCGGTCTAGAAGCATTGCTAGGTGATGGATCTGCAGAAATGACCTACAAGCTAAGTATGCGCCTTGCAACCATTGTGAAACGAGCTTTTCCGACTTCGGACGCCAACGAAACATTCAAAAACGGCAAGGCTATATATAAGGCGCGTTCTGCCGTCGTTCATGGCAACAAACCTGATACGGCAGGAATTCTTCTACCCGATGGGAAAACGCAAAATGTGTTTTTGGCAGCTAGAGAATATCTCAGAATCGTGCTTCGCTATGTGTTAGCTGCCAAGAACTTGGATATTGAGAAGATTGATTCGCTCGTGTTAACTGGTGGACATGAATAGCACTAGGGAATTGTAGGCTTGTAGGCTTAGCAACCGGAGAAGTGGCGAAGCTAAAGGATAGTTCAATTCGCAGGTACTCGAAGTTTGGACGACTGTTCTTTAATTGGATTGTTTTCCTCTCACTGCGTAGACCACCGAGTCTGGATATTTAAATAGCCGGCTGGCCGCGTGGGCGGGGTAGAGTGTTCTTGCCGGTAGTCGTCAAGCCGGCGTGAATGTCCCGTCTTGTAGACGTTTAGTTGCGGCCCGTAGGGCCAGTAGCTGCCGGATGCCGTGTCTATAGGCAATATGGCGGGTTTTAGACGCGCCATAATACGCCATGCCCACCCGGTTAAGCGCGCGATAATGGCGGTAGACGGTTGGCATATACCGCGTGCGCGCGGAAGGAGGTCATCGCCATGATGGGCGATTGGGGATACGGGATGATGGGCTGGTTCGGCGGCGGCTTGTATATGCTGCTGGTACTTGGCGGGCTGGCGGCGCTCGTGGCGCTGCTGATCCGCGCGGCGGACAGCGGCGGCAATCGCACCGGCGGCGCTGCCGTCGACTCTGATCTGCGGCACCCCCCGGCGCGCGCGATTCTCGACATGCGCTATGCGCGCGGCGAGTTGACGCAGGCCGAGTATGAGACGATGAAACGGACGTTGGCCGGATAGCCGGGAGTCGGGACGGGAGATCGTAGACCTGACCGGCCCGTCCGTCTGTAGGTGGACATCGCGGCGGGTCGATGCGCGAAGGTATCCATCGCTTCAATGCCGCCGGGATGGATGGCCTGGGCGACCGTCCCGGTGCGGGGCGCAAGCCCAGACTCACTGAGAGCGAGGGCAGCGCGATGATTGCGCTAGTCGCCACGCTGCCCCCGGGACGGCTGCCGAGCCAGGCGGACGGCACGTCGGAGGCGACCGATCCGGCCTTGGGGGCGTACTGGACGCTGGACAGTCTCGTCAGCGCTGCCCACGCCCAAGGCATCCGGGTGGTGCGCAGCCAATTGCGCCGCATTCTGCTGGCCGAGGGGGTGCGCTGGCGCAAGCCACGCTCCTGGGCCACCAGTCCGGACCCTAATTTTGCCCCAAAAGGATCGCGATCGTCACGTTAAGGAACGCAGCACTAGCCGGCGGCTGGAGATTCCAAGCGGGGAACCTAAACAAAAACGGCGACAGGCACTGATCTTTGCTCTGCCAACGACTGCCTATGCAGTTTGATTCGTTCGATCTCGTGCAACGTCTCCGCCGTGAGATAGCTTTCCCCACAATGCGGACAACTCACGACCGGCACATTCTCAATCACGAACAAGGATGCGGCCCGTCCATAGCTGCGGGAAACATGGCGGATTCTTGCGCCGTCTTTGCCGCAAATGTCACAAATGAGCGCTGCTTGCGTGTCTTGTGTCATGTCGATTATGCCGGACACCCCATCGCCACTCCACATCATCGGTACGCCGGGCCCTACACGCCTCTGCGCTCAACCTCCCCCGCGCGCACCTACTCGACGCACTGCTTCTCTAGATAGAAGGTCATGTGCTGGAAGTGGATCACCGGGTCGATGTACTCCACCCGGATC
>CAYJQA010000286.1:0-7395 GCA_964372065.1 uncultured Litorilinea sp. | reverse complement strand
GCTGATCTGGTTGGAGATTCCCATCGAAAAGGCGCGGCTCATCCCCATCGCCACGGAAATGGGCTTCACCTTTCACCATGCCAATGAAGACAGCCTAACCCTTACCTATCGCGTGCAGACCGATGCCTTTGTCCCGACCTATGCCACCCACTGTATTGGTGCAGGTGGCGTTGTCGTCAACAGCCGCCGCGAACTGCTCGTCGTCAACGAGCGTCACCGCCGCGACATGACGCGCCCCCACTACAAGCTGCCGGGCGGCGCGCTCCACGCAGGCGAACACCTCGCCGATGCCGTGGTGCGCGAAGTGCTGGAAGAAACGGGGGTAGAAGCCAAGTTCGAGGGTGTGGTCTGTTTCCGCCATTGGCATGGCTATCGCTGGGGCAAGTCCGACATCTACTTTGTCTGCCGTCTCTCGCCTGTGAGCGAAGCGATCACCATGCAGCAAGAGGAAATCGAGGAATGTCTGTGGATGCCGGTTGAGGATTACTTGGCAAGCGAGTTTGTCAGCGTCTTCAACAAGCGCATCGTCAAAGCCGCCACTGACACCCCCGGTTTTCCAAGCACCTGGGTCGAAGGCTATGCCGACCCCAGCCGCTATGAGTTCTTCATGCCTCCGACAGACAGCATATAGTTGTCTATTAGGGGGCATGATGGCAGTATAAATTCAGTACAAACAGTGTTTTTAGCAAAGTAAGGACCTACTATGTCCAAACCAATCACAATCAAGGATGTGGAAGTCATCCTCACCCAGCCACAAGGCTCGCGGCTGATCATCGTCAAGGTGATCACCTCCGAACCGGGCCTCTATGGGTTGGGGTGTGCTACCTTCACACAACGGTATCATGCCGTTGTTGCGGCCCTCAAGCACCATCTCATCCCCTTTGCCATTGGCCGCGATGTCAACCGCATCGAAGAGTTCTACCGCATGGCGACCGTCCACTCTTACTGGCGCAATGGCCCGGTGCTTAACAATGCCATCTCCGGCATTGACCAGGCGCTGTGGGACATCAAGGGTAAGCTGGCAAACATGCCGGTCTACGAGTTGTTGGGCGGCAAGTGTCGCGAGGCAGCGGCCTGTTATGCCCACGCCGACGGGCGTACACCCGAAGAAGTGACCGACAACGTGCGCAAGTACAGCGAGCAGGGCTATCGCCACATCCGTATCCAAATGGGCGGCTATGGCGGCAAGCAGCAGGACTTTCCCAAGCCCGATGGCTCACCCGATGGCGCGTATTATGACCCGCGCGCCTACATGCGCAACATGCTCAACATGATCGCCCATGTCCGCAGCGAAGTGGGCGAGGAAGTCGAATTGTTGCACGACATTCACGAGCGGCTCCAGCCCATCGACGCCGTGCAGTTCGCCAAAGATGTGGAGCAGTTCAAGCTCTTTTTCCTGGAAGACGCCCTGGCCCCCGAAGACATCGACTGGTTCACCCGCATCCGCGAGCAATGCGCCACCCCGCAGGCGATGGGCGAGCTATTCAACAACCCGCGCGAATGGCAGCCGTTGATCTAAAACCGGCTGATCGACTTCATGCGCATGCACGTCACCCAGATGGGCGGCACCACCCCGGCGCGCGCCGTGGCCCTCTTCGGCCAGATTTCCGGCGTGCGCACGGCCTGGCACGGTCCCGGCGACACCTCGCCCGTGGGCCACGCCGCCAACGTGCACTTGGACGTCTGGGCGCCCAACTTCGGCATCCAGGAATGGTGCCGCTTTAACGAGTTGGTGTACGAGATGTTCCCCGGTCTGCCCGAAGTGCGCAACGGGTATATGTACCCCAACGACAAGCCGGGCCTGGGAATCGACATTGACGAGAAGCTGGCGGCCAAGTATCCCTGCCAGGATCAGGTCGAGTTCTGGACCCAGACGCGCTGGCCCGACGGCAGTCCCGCCCGGCCATAGCACGCCCGCAGCATTCACCCGGTACAACCAAGGAGGCCGCCCAGTCCGGGACGGCCTCCTTGGTTCTTCAATATCAATGGCGCGCGTTGGACCGGCGCGCCGTCTACTTGCGCGGGCGCAGGGCCAGCAGCCGCAGACCGTTGGTGACCACCACCAGCGTGCTCCCCTCATGCCCCACCACGCCTAGCGGCAACGGCATTTGGAAGCCGGGCACAAACATCGGCACGAAGATCGTCAGGATCACCAGCACGAGAATCACGCCCACCGAGAAGATCACGTTCTGACGCACGATCTTCGTGGCCTCGCGGCCCAGGTGCATCATAAACGGCAGCTTCGACAGGTCGCTCGACATGAGCACCACGTCGGCCGTCTCCAGCGCCACATCGGTGCCGCCCGCGCCCATCGCGATCCCCACCGACGCCGTCGCCAGTGCGGGCGCGTCATTGACGCCGTCGCCTACCATCGCGATATGGCCCTCTTTCACCAACGTCCGGATCACTTCCACCTTCTGTTCGGGCATCAGCTCGGCATGTACTTCGTCGATGCCCACCTCCTCGGCGATGACCTGCGCCACGGCGCGATTGTCGCCCGTCAGCATCACGATCCGCTGCACGCCTTCATTCCGCAGTTGCTGGACCGCCTCCTTGGCCTCCGTCCGTACTGTGTCGGCCACCGCGACGTAGCCCACGACCTCCCAGTCGCGCACCGAACCCAGCGTGTCCTCCACGGTACTCCGCCGGACGACCAGCATGGACGTCTTACCCTGCATCTTGAGCGCGTCCCCGATCACCCGGATGGCGGGCGACACGTCCAGGTTTTCGCTCAGGAAGAAGCGTTCGTTGCCAATATAGATCGTCTCGTCGTGGGCCTCCCGGTCAAAGACCGCCAGAATCCCATGCCCGGTCACGGCCGAGAAGCTGGTCGGCGACTCAAGCTCGATGCCTTCGGCACGCGCCTGCTCGACCACGGCGCGGCCAATATGATGCTCGCTCAATAGCTCGGCGCTGCCCGCCAAGCGTAACACCTCGGCGCGCGTGTGGCCGGTCAGCGGATGGACGTTCGTCACCGCCGGTTTGCCGTTGGTCAGCGTGCCCGTCTTGTCAAAGGCCACCGTCGTAACCTGGGCGATCTTCTCCAGATACGCGCCGCCCTTGAACAGCACGCCCCCGCGCGCGCCCGCCGCGATGGCGCTGAGCACACTGGCGGGCGTCGAGATGATCAGCGCACACGGACTGGCGACCACCATCAGCGTCATCGCCCGATAAAGCGTGGCGCTAAACGGCTCGTCCATGAACAGCCACGGGATCACAATCGCCAGGAGCGTCGCGCCGATCACCACATAGGTGTAGCGCGGGCTAAAGCGGTCAATGAACCGCTGCGTGGGCGTGGCGTCTTCCTGCGCCTCCGCCACCAGCTTGATAATCTTGCTGAGCGTGCTTTCGGACGCCGGCTTGGACATTTCGACTTCCAGCGCGCCGCCGCCGTTGATCGTCCCGGCGAAGACCTCGTCGCCCGGCTCCTTGTGCACCGGCACACTCTCGCCGGTGATGGGGCTTTGGTCCACCGTCGTCACACCCTTGACCACCGTGCCGTCCACGGGCAGCCGCTCGCCGGGCCGCACCAACACGATGTCGCCCAGGACCAACGCATCCACGGCCAGCGTGATTTCCGCGCCGTCGCGGCGGGTGGTCGCCACATCCGGGCGCAGATGCGCCAGCGCCTCGATGGCCTTGCGCGTGCGCTCCATGGCGAATTCCTCCAGCGCCCCGCTGAGGGTAAAGAGGAACAGCAGCAGCGCGCCTTCCTCCCATTCGCCGATCAAGGCCGCGCCCAATGCGGCGGTGACCATCAGAAAATCAATGTCGAGCTTACCGTGGCGCGCTTCCTCGATCGCGCCCTTCACCCCCGAATAGCCACCCGCCACAAACGCCACTACCGCGGCGGTCGTCACGGCCCAGCCCGGCAGCAAGCCGGTCACGCTCCCACCCAGCCACCCCACCAGCAACGTGATGAGCGTGATGGCGGCCAACAGCAGTTCCAGATTGTCGCGCCAAACGGCAAAAACACTGCCCAGCGCATTTGTCCCGCCCAGCGCGGGCGTCGGCAGCGTCGATTCAGCGGCTCGTGTCGTCATGTCCTGTCTCCTCCTGTACGTCACCCTGTTGGAAAGCCGGCGCGGATGCCGGCGCGCCGCGCCGCCGCGCCAGCCATTGTTCGCGAATCTCGCTCTTCTTGCGCGCCTGGCACGCGGCGCAGAAACCAAAGACGTCCACCCGCACGGCGACCACGTGAAAACCGGACATCGCGCCCGCTTGTCCCGGCAAGTCGTTGACGGTCAGCGGCCCGTGATAGTCCTCGATCTCGTGGCAGCGCAGGCAGATCAGGTTGGCGTGGGGCGTCGTATCGGTGTCGTAGTGGGTGTGGTCCGCGCCGTAGCCGATCTCCAAGATCGCGCCTAGCTCATGCAGGGCGTTGAGCGTGTTGTAGACCGTGGCGCGGCTGATCTCCGGATACTGCGCGCTCAGGTCGGCGTAAACCTGGGAAGGCGTCGGATGGGTGGATGTCGCCGCCAGATAGTCGCAGATCAACCGCCGCTGGTCGGTGATGCGCCGTCCCGCTTGGCGCAAGGCATTGAGGAAGAGATCGCGTTTGGTGATCGCAAATTGGGAGCCGGGCATACTGCTTCCCTTCTGGCCTACACGCTACAGGTGGGCGGACACAACCGTCCGCACTACTTTTAGACTCATTCTAATTAGGGGCATTGTACCCGCGTGCGCTCGCCGCGTCAAGTCTTTATTGGAATGATTCTAAATAAGACGGCGCAGTCTGTCCCGGTTGATACCTGTGATTGTGTGGGCTTGCGGCGCGGCGACGCTCTACCCCGCGAAGTGTCCCGAAGCAGGTCAGGCGTTTGACAGCCCTTGTGAACGTTGGTACAATCGCCCGCACGTTTAGGGCTCGCATTGATACCAGGGTGAACTGTGTTTCAGAAACTACTTTCCGTGGCGCTGGTGGTGGTCTCCATCATCTGGATCGTTTTCAGCCATGTGACGTCGCTGCGCGACGTGCTGCCTGCCGTCGCGTATCCGGCCGGCAGTTCGTGGATGGCCCCCGCCGCCCTCCTCAGCCTCGGAATCTTCCTCGCCGTCCAGCTCTGGCTCGTATGGACGACGGTCGCCGGTGTGCGCCGCTATCAGCAGCGGGCGTCCGGCGACGCGCAGCCGCTTCGCCTGCACGTCGGCCTCGAAGCGCTGTGGACGGCTATGCCGGTGGTCATGACGCTCGGCCTCGCCTGGGCTGCCTATGGCCTGTGGTCCGGTCTTGCCCCCTAGTTAGTCGCTAAGTTCATGCGTGTCGCAAAATTGTCATTTGACGATTTTGCGTTAGGTATTGCCCGTGGATGGTTGTATAATCGTCCCGCGTCGATACCGGTAGTTGTCCACGGTCCAATTTAGCCGTTAAGCGCGGGATGGAACCTCCCGCTGTGTTCGGATTGTGCCTTATCAGCAACAACAGGAGCCGCTAGCACCCATGCCCAAGTCCGCCACCGACAAGCGTCACTTTATCTTGGCCGCCGTCCTGGTCGCGATTTCTACCGTGCTCATGGACATTCTGTTCAAGAATGTCCTCCCGCTGCCTGTGCAGGCCAGCCTCGAAGCCTTGACCATTGATGCGCTCATCGGCTGGCATCTCACCCTGATCGCCTTCCTGTTTTCGCTGATCATTGTCTTTATGCTCTATAGCATCGTGGTCTTCCGCAAGCGCGCGGGCGATGACTCCGAAGGCGACCACTTTGAGGGCAACACGACGCTGGAGATCATGTGGACGGTCTTACCGCTCATCGTCGTGTTCGTCTTCGGCTTCTATGGCATCAACGCCCTCGCCACGGTGACACGCACCGAATCCAACGAATTGACGGTCAAGGTCAACGGTTTTCAATGGAACTGGACCTTTGAATACGCGACGCCCAGCGGCCAGACGTTCATCTCGCCCGAACTCGTGCTGCCCAACAATCAGCGCGTCCACATGGAGATGACGTCCAAGGACGTCCTCCATTCCTTCTGGATCCCGGAGATGCGCGTCAAGCAGGACCTCGTGCCAGGCCAAACGACCGATGTGCGCTTTACGCCGCGCCTGGCGGGCGACTACAAGCTCACCTGCGCCGAACTCTGCGGCCTCACCCACTGGAACATGGTCGCCACGGTGCGCGTGCTGGAGCCGGCGGAATACGATCTATGGTTCACCGAGCAGGCGGCGGCGCTGGCGCCCGCCGTGGCCCAATCGAACGGCAACTAAGCGACAGCCTCAAACTGCCGCACCTACACATCGCAGGTCGCGTTTAGGATTGCGCAAGGAGAACGATCCATGTCATTGATGCAACTCGGCTTGGTACGCGGTCTCATCGGCCAGGCCCTGGGCACGGTCATCGGCATCGCCATCGTCCTCATCCTCCGCTTGGCCGCGGGGATGACGCCGGTGTGGCTCGACGATCCCGTCTGGGTCGCGGGCGCGGTGCTGGGTCTAATCGGCTTCATGATCGGCGTCGGCTCGATGGACGATTGGGGCAAATGGATGCGCGGCATCGAAACCCCACTCCACCACGGCCCGCCCGTCGACAAGCCGGCCTGGGTACGCTATTTCAGTGTGGACTACAACCACAAGGTGATTGGCATCCAGTACGCCGTCACCGCTCTGGTCATGCTGATGATCGGCGGCAGCTTCGCCGTCATCTTCCGCACGGAATTGGCGCGCAGCGGTCTGCAATTCCTGTCGCCGGACACCTACAATACCATCATGAGTATGCATGGCTGGGCCGCGCTGGCGTCCATCCTCTTGGGCATCGGCGGCATGGCCAACTACCTGGTCCCGCTCATGATCGGCGCCGAGGACATGGCCTTCCCCCGCCTGAACGCGTTTGCCTTCTGGATCAACGTACCGGCGGCCGTGCTGCTGATGACCAGCCTCTTCTTTGGCTGGGACGGCGGCTGGACCGTCTACCCGCCCCTGAGCATCATCGGCTCGGTCGGCTTCCAGTTCGTGTTCTATGCCGTTTTTGCCATCGGTCTGTCGTCGATCCTGGGTTCGGTCAACATCATTGCGACTATCCTGGGGATGCGCCCGCCGGGTATGAGCCTCTTCCGCATGCCCATCTTCTGCTGGGCGGTTCTGGCGACGAGCCTGATCCAGTTGACCGCCACCCAGTTCATCGGCCAAGCCTTCCTGATGAACTCGTTCCAGCGCCTGTTGGGCATGGGCTTCTTTGACCCGGCCAAGGGCGGCGACCCGATTCTGTTCCAGCATCTCTTCTGGTTCTATTCGCACCCGGCGGTCTACATCTTTGTGCTGCCCGGTCTGGGGATCATCAGCGAGATTCTGCCGGTCTTCTCGCGCAAGCCGCTCTTTGGCTATCGCTGGGTCGCGCTCTCCAGCATTGCGATTGCGCTGGTCGGCTTCCTGGTCTGGGGCCACCACATGTTCACGTCGGG
>CAYJQA010000285.1:0-7407 GCA_964372065.1 uncultured Litorilinea sp. | reverse complement strand
CCTCGACAAGATCAACCCGTCGGTGGCGCAGTTGGTGGAGCGTCCCGCCATCGTCCTGCACGTGGAGCGCTAACCCATGCCGCAACTAGCAGCACTCCAGCTTAACTATGACGTCTTGCTGCCCACACTGACCCTGGTGGGGTTGGCACTGGCGCTTATGCTGTTGGACATCTTCGTCCGCAACGCGCGCCAGGTGATCCCGTGGGTCGCGCTGGCCGGCGTCGTGCTCACCGCAGTCGTCTGCGTCGGGCAGTGGAGGGTTCCCGCGCAGAGCTTCCAAGGCATGGCGACCTCGGACCAGTTTGCGCTGGGGTTGGCGTTCATCGTCTTGATCGCCACCGCGCTCGCCATTCTACTCAGCGTCGGCTATATCCCGCGCCTGACCATACAGGTTAGCGAGTATTACACGCTACTGGTATTGGCCGCCGCCGGTATGTTGATGATGGGCGCGGCCACCGACCTGGTCGTCGTTTTCTTAGCGCTGGAAATCTTCTCGTTGGCGCTCTACATCCTCACCGGTCTGCACCGGGAGAACCCGCGCAGCTCCGAAGCCAGTCTCAAATACTTCCTGCTCGGCGCGTTTGCCAGTTCGTTCTTTGTCTACGGCGCGGCGCTCGTCTACGGCGCGACCGGCAGCACCCAATACGCGGCCATCGGCGCGACGCTCGCCGCCGGTCAGGGCAACATGGGCCTGCTCTACCCCGGCATTGCGCTCATGGTCGCCGGCTTCGCCTTCAAGGTGAGTCTCGTCCCCTTCCACATGTGGACGCCCGACGTCTATCAGGGTGCGCCCACCCCGGTCACGGCCTTTATGAGCGTGGGGACCAAAGCCGCGGGTTTCGCCGCCTTCATCCGCTTCTTGCTGGTCGCGGTCCCCGGCCAACAGCCGGCCTGGGGCTGGGTGTTGGCGCTGCTGGCCGTGCTGACCATGACCCTGGGCAATCTCTCCGCGCTGCGCCAAACCAGCCTCAAGCGGATGCTAGCCTATTCCAGCATCGCCCACGCCGGGTATATCCTGGTCGGTCTCACGCCCGGCACGTCTGCCGGTGCGACCGGAGCGCTCTTCTACCTGTTCACCTACGCCTTTATGAACATCGGCGCGTTCGCCATCGTCATGGCGCTGGAAAAGGCGCAAGAGGACGATGCGCTCCAGAACCGCGGCGCGGGCATCGCCGACCGCTGGCCGCTGTTGGCGCTGGGCATGGCCGTCTTTATGTTCAGCCTCAGCGGTGTGCCGCCGCTGGCCGGCTTCTTCGGCAAGTTCTTTGTCTTTAAGGCTGCGGTGGATGGCGGTTGGGCCTGGCTGGCCGTGGTGGGCATGATCAACAGCGCCATCGGCCTCTACTACTATCTGCGCGTGACCGTCGCCATGTACTTCGAGAAGCCGGGCGCGGAGACTGCCGTCGACCGTGACGATGGCCGGCTGATCCGGCTGAGCGTCGTCGTCGCCGCCATCTTCACCATCCTCATCGGCGTCTACCCCGGCATCTGGGCCGGCCTCTTCCAGGTGGCCCTGGGGGGGTAAGAGAGAGAAGTCTCACGCAAAGGCGCAAAGAACGCTAAGAGACTGTCTGAAAAGTGTCATTCTGAGGAGCGTAGCGACGAAGAATCTCTCCGTCAAAGCGACGCCTCCAGAGGGATTCCTCGGCTGCGCCTCGGAATGACAGTCACGACATCCTACCTTTTCAGACAGTCTCTATGAAGAACTTAAAGGGCCTGGTTCCACTGGGGAGCCAGGCCCTTGTCTTTGTTCTTCTCTCTGCTTGGCGTTCTTTGCGTCTTTGCGTGAGACTCTTCTTCTCTGGCCCTACTGGAAATCGATCTTGCGGTGGCGCATGATCACGCTTTGGCCCAGCCCGACCGCCATCAGCATGGAGACCAGGCTACTGCCGCCATAGGAGACGAACGGCAGCGTCAGCCCCGTCACGGGCATCAGGCTCATGTTCATGCCCACGTTGACCACCGTTTGGAAGAAGATGATGGCCGCCACCCCGACGGCCAAGAGCCGGCCAAAGTGGTCTTGCGCCATGTCGGCAATCCGCAGCAGCCGCCACACCACAAAGAACAGCAGCACCAACAGAATCATCGCGCCCACCCAGCCCAACTCCTCCGAGATGACGCTAAAGATGAAATCCGTGTGGCGTACCCGCAAAAAGTGCAATTGGTTCTGGCTGCCATGCCCAAAGCCGCGGCCCAGCCAGCCGCCGTTGCCGACCGCGATCAGCGCCTGGTAGACGTTAAACGCCGCATCCGGGTCGCTTTCGGGATTGAGGAAGACGCTGATGCGCTGGAGCATGTAGCCCTGGAGCGTGCCCAGGAAGAACGGCATCACCGCCACGACGCTCCCGGCCATCAGGAACAACTGCCAGAAACGGATGCCGCCGACCATGATCAGCGTACCGCCCAAGAACGCATACGTGATCACCATCCCCAGATTCGGCTGCGTATAGATCAGGCCGAGCGGGATCACCAACAGCGCCGCCGCCACCAACAGCACATCCAGCCGGTGCAGCCGGTCGTGAAACCAGCTCAAGTACCACGCCATAAAAATGATCAGCATGAACTTGCCCGGCTCGCTGGGCTGCACCAACGTCCCGGCGATGTTGATCCAACGTTGGGAGCCGCTACCCTGGGTCTCGCCAAAGAAAAAGACGGCCAACAGCAGGGCCACCAGCACGATATACGCGGGCGGCGCCAGCATCTCCAGATGCCGATAGTCCAGCGCGGCCACGATGAACAGCGCGACGATCCCCGCCACCGCAAACATCGCTTGGCGGATCCAAAGCTCCGCCAAGTCCACCGTATTGACCGTGGCGCTGTAAACAAAAGCGATGCCGATCCCGGTGAGGATCAGCACCGCAATCATCAGCGGCCAGTCGAAGTTACGCCAAAGTAGCCGGCCTGTCATGCTCTCCCACTTGCCCGCCTAGCCTTCTCGCCTCAGCGCCCGAATATCCGGCCCAGCGCCTCCAGAAAGCCCGGCTCGCGAAAATCCATCAACGGTACATTGTTGCCCATAATACGCTGGGCGATGTTGTGATACGCCTGGCTGACCCACAGCCGCTTGTTCAGCGACACCGGCGCGCCGCGGTCCGTGGCGAGCACGATGCTCTTGTCTTCCGGCACCACGCCCAACAGGTCAATCGCCAAAATATCGAGGATGTCATCCACATCGCGCAGTTCGCCCTGACGCGAGAGCTTGGCATTGTAGCGATTCACCACCAGCCCCGGCTGATGCTTCCAGTCGCGTTCCAGCAGGAAGATCACCTTGTCGGCGTCGCGCAGCGCACTCACATCCGGCGTCGTGACAATCAGCACCCGGTCCGCCGGGGCCACCGCGCTCTGAAAGCCATGCTCGATCCCGGCGGGCGAGTCGATCACCACATAATCGGCCATGTGGCTCAGGCTGCGGCAGATGGCAACCATTTGTTGGATGCCCACGTCGGCCTTGTCGCGCGTTTGGGCCGCGGCCAGCAGATAGAGCGAGTCCACCCGCGTGTCGCGCACCAACGCCTGTTGTAACTGGCAGCGTCCCTCGACCACATCCACCGAGTCATACATGATGCGGTTTTCCAGCCCCATAACCAAGTCCAGGTTACGCAGACCAATGTCCGCATCCACCACAATCACCCGCTTGCCCGTCAGCGCCAGCGCCACCGCCACATTCGCCGTCGTCGTGGTCTTGCCGACCCCCCCCTTGCCGGACGTTACTGTGATGACAGTACCGGGCATGAACACTCTCCCCGTGAGACATGGCTAGGATGGCTGGATCTGGGCTGCATGGGCATGGGTTCGCTTACTCTCCGGGGCGGCTTAGCGGCGTAATTTAGCCAGCGCCGAGGGTTTGGCTTCGTCCCAGGGTTCCACCACAATCCGGCCCTCGACGATCCGCGCGCTTTCGGGCCGGCGCGGCGGCTCCTTCTTCCAGAAGCGAAAATTGAACCGGCGCTTGGACTCCGGCGCGATGGTTGTCATGGTCGCGATCCGCAGTTGAGTCGGCGCAAAATCGAGCGCCGTGACCACGGCGCGCGCATTCCCGTCCGCGCCCGCATGGGCCACCCCGCGCAAGCGACCCCACACCATCACGTCGCCCCCGCTGATCACCTGCGCGCCCGGATTCACATCCCCGATCACCACGATGCTTTCGGTCTTCCGCAGGACCTGACCGGAGCGCAAGCTCCCACGATGCACATAATGGTTAGGACGTGGCGGCGCGGCCGGTGGTTCCGGGGCCGCCGCGTTCGTCGCCGGGGCCGCGGTCGGTGGGCGGACCGGCGCAGTCTCCACCACCGGCAGTTCGTCATCTTCGTGACTAGTGGCCGCGACACCCAACTCCAGCGCCGCCTGCTGGGTAAGGTTCGCCGTGGAGCGCACCACCCCCAGCCGCATCTCGTGGTCTTCCAGCAGCCGCGCCACCTGCCGCAGTTGCTTGACATCCAGCGGGCGGCTGCCCACCGCCAGCACCACCTGGCCCCCGCGGAAGAAACCCGCCGCGCCCACCAGACGTTCTTCCAGCAGCCGGACCAGTTCCTCCCACTCCCCTTCGCCCAGCTCCAGCGAAACACCGCCCTGCCGCCCCTTGATCTTCACCGCGCTGCGATGCACCGCGGCCACGATGCCGTCGCCTTCCGGGACAGGCGCCGCCGGATGAGCGTCGCGGCCGTTCAGCAGCCCCGCTTCCGGTCCCTCGTCATGGTCGGCGACATGGTCGGCGTCATGCCCCGCGCCGGGCGTAGCGCCGCCGTCCGGCTCCGGGCGCGCGCCGTCATCGGCCGTGCGCTCGGTTGCGTTGAGGAACTCGGCCAGGCTGGCCCGCACCGACTCGATTTCGGCCGCGGAGATAGGCTCGGTATTCGATTGTGGGCGTACATCCTTCGTCGTGGGCATGGGTCAAAACCTGGCGCGGGGTGCGTGGGCACGCCTGCGCCATGCGGACTATCGCGCAGCCACAGCGGGCCGTCCCCGCTAACGCGGCTGAATCGTGCTAAAGTAAGTCTCCAAGATCGTCTTCGCCACTGGCAGCGCCGTCAGCGAGCCTTCGCCGCCGTCGTAGATAAACACCAGCACCGCAATTTCGGGCGCTTCATACGGCGCATACCCGACATACCACGCATGGGTGGGCAGGTTGTCCTTCTCGTCGCGGCGGCAGTCTTCTTCTTCCGGGATATACTCACAGAACTCGGCGGTGCCGGTCTTCCCCGCCGCCACAATCGCCGGGTCCGCCAAGCGCGCCGCCGCGCCGGTCCCATTCGGCGCGTTCACGACGGACCACATCCCCTCTTGCACCGTCTTAATATATTCCGGATCAATCGGCAACTCGCGCACCACTTTGGGCGTGAAGTCGCGCTGTAGTCCGCCCGCCGAGTCGGTCAGTTGATAGACGACCTGCGGCTGCATCACCTTGCCGCCATTGGCAATGGCGGACGCCGAGACCAACACCTGCAGCGGCGTCGACAACACATACCCTTGCCCGATGGACATGTTATAGCTGTCGCCCGTGGTCCAACTCTCGGCATAGAGTTGGCGTTTCCACTGGTCGTCGGGCACGATCGTCCCCACCTCGCCCGGCAGGTCAATCCCGGTCGGGTCGCCATACCCAAACATCTCGGTCCAGTAGGCCAGCTTGCGGACCCCCAGACCCTCGAACTGCAAATCGGGATACCCGCCGGCAATCTTGTAGAAAAAGATGTCGTTGGACAGCGCCAGCGCCTGCACCACATTCATGGAGCCGTGCACGATACCCAACTTGTGATTCCAACTGACAAACTCCTGCGCCAGCGACAGGTCGTTGGGCGCATAGCGGTTACGCAGATAGATCGGACCCGCGTCCACCAGTTGCGTTTCCGGGGTAATGACGTCTTCCTGCAGCGCCGCCGACGCCGTCACCATCTTAAAGGTGGACCCCGGCGGATACAGACCGCCGATGGCATAGTTGATCAACGGCCGCCGCTCGTCGCGCTCCAGCGCCAAATAGTCCTCGTTGATGCGTTCGGCAAAGACGTTGTTATTGTACCCCGGCAGGCTGACCATCCCCCGCACCAGCCCGGTCATGGGGTTCATGGCAATCGCCACGCCCCAGGGGGACTCCAACTCGTCCATCTTGGCCTGCAGCGCCTCCTGCATCACCTGCTGCAGCCGCAAATCGATCCCCAAGATCAGGTTCGAGCCGGGCACCGGGTCGGCGACTTCGCCCACTGTGCGGATCTCGCGGCCCAGGATGTCTACCTCAAGGTTCTTATAGCCGGGAATCCCGCGCAGTTCGCGCTGATACGAATACTCCAGCCCGTTCAGCCCCACCCGCTCATTGGGGTTGGTATAGCCGCGGCCGCGGTAGTCCTCCTCCGCCGCCGCCGGGATCGGCCCCATAAAGCCGACCACGTGACTCATCAGGTCGCCCGTCACATACTCGCGCACAGGCACTTCGCGCACGCGCACTGCGGGCAGCCGGTAGCTCTCTTCGGAGATGGCGAACGCCTGCTCCCGGTCCACCAAATCCAAGATGGGCACCGACTGTGACGAACTGCCCTGCCGCCCCAACTCCACCGCCCGCTGCACCAGCGCCGCCAACCCGGCCGGCGGCAGCGGTTTGGAGATGTCGGGGATCAGCACCGGCTGCGGCACCTCCCGCGGGGGGTTGCCGCTCTCGTCATACACCAACTCCACGGTGCCCGGCACGGTCACGTAATCCAACTGCACCCCGGCGTTACCCACCGTCCGCGCATAGTCGGCGCGGCCCAGCCGCCGGAACATCAGCTCCGCCATGCGCAGCGCGACTTCGCTGTCCGTGTCGGCGCGCAGCACGTGGAGCACCTCTTCGATGGCAGCCGTCTCCTCGTCGACGTCCGGCGTCTCCAGGTCGTCGCTGGGCAAGTCGTCCGGGACCAGCCCCACCTCAAAGCTGGGACGGTTGCGCGTGAGAATCGTGCCGTTGATGTCGTACATGACCCCGCGCGGGGCCTGCACTTCGATCAAGTCGAAACGGTTGGCGTCCGCCCGCGCGCGGTAGTTGTCGCCTTGGATGACCTGCAACTGGTAGAGCCGCCCGCCCAAAAAGAGCGTCACCAGCACCAGGGCCGACCGGAACAAAAACATAGACAGGGCCGAGGTATCCCGGCGCGGCGGCTCAAACATCGTGTCGGATCATCTCCCTGCTCACAGTTCCTGACTCTCGGGAATCCGGTTCAGGAACGGCAGCAGCACCACGATCAAAGTGGAGTTGTAGATCACCGTCGGCACGACGATATACTGCACCGTCGGCCAAAACGGCATCGCATACGACGCCACCTGCAGGTATTGTAACACACCGAGGATCGCCAGATAAGCCCCGGCATAGACAACCGTGCTCAGGGCCATCGCGGCCAGCGGCACCAGCAGGTTATAGCGCGACAACGTGCGGTGTCCCAGCCC
>CAYJQA010000284.1:6126-7408 GCA_964372065.1 uncultured Litorilinea sp. | reverse complement strand
CGGTAGACCAGGCGTTTTAGGGTGAACGACGCGGCAGGGGTTACCAGCGCGGTCCCCAACTGCGACCGGACATGCCGCGACCCATCATGCCGGGGCGGGTCCACGCGCCCGTGTCGCCGTCATCGTCATCTTCGTCAGCCGCGTCGGGGGCCCACATGCCGCCGCGCATCATGCCCTGTCCCATCATCCCGTGGCCCATCATCCCGCGACCCATCATGCCGGCACTGCGGCCGTAGGCCTGGCCCTGTTGAGCGCCTTCCGGGCAGTTGTCACAGACGCCGTCACCGTCTTCGTCGGCATAGCCAGCGCCCCAGCCCATCATCCCGCCGTGCATCGCACCCATGCCGGCGTAATCACAGACGCCGTCGCCATCTTCGTCCATGTACCGGGGGCCGTAGGTGGCCGCAGGTGTCACGGTGGGTTCGGGCGTGGCTTCTGCTTCAGGCGTGGCCGCCGGGGCAGGGGTGGTACCGGAATCTTGTGCCAGCGCCATAGACGTGACCGTCAGCGCCAATACTAGGGCGATGGCGCCCGCCGCTGTCCAAATGCGTTTCATCGTAAAATCTCCTCGAACTTGCCGCTTGAGTGCTTGAGGGCGGAACGACCGCCTTGTTGGCCCAAGCATAGCGGGGTGACATGGAGAAGTTGTGGAGATTTCGTGGCGAGACGCAGGAGATTTACGGCGGTTGTCACGCCGGCGTGGGACGCTGAAGCAGATACCACCGGCACGGGCTGGGATCCGGCGTCGCGACCGCTTCTTCGACCAGGGTCAAAGCTGGAGCAAAGAGGCGAAGCACTTCCCCGGTCGCGAGGCCGGACGGGCCACCGGCGAGCGGGTCCGTTTGGTCCGATTGGTCGAAGGCGTACAGGTGATAGTAGCCGCCGGGTGCGAGGTTGGCGGCGACGCCGGCGGCGTAATACGGCCTGAGGCTGGATGGCAGGCTGTGGAGGCAGCCGACGTCCAGAATATAGGCGGCATCGATACCGGCGAAGGGGAGCGAACAGACATCAGCGCAGACGAACTCAGCGCGCCGAGCCAGGTGCGGTTCCTGCGTCTGAAGGCGCACGCGGGCACGACTCAAGGCCGCGCCCGCGATTTCGATTCCAACGGCATGGAGGCCGAGCCGCGCGAGGTAGCGCACGTTGGTGCCCGGACCGCAACCCAGGTCTAGCGCCCGGCCTGTGGTAGGCAGGCGGCCGCTGCGCCAGAAAGCGACGACCTCCGGGGGCGTGATCTGGGTATCCCAAGGATGCAATTCGCCGGCATAGCGGGCGTCCCAGC
>CAYJQA010000284.1:0-6116 GCA_964372065.1 uncultured Litorilinea sp. | reverse complement strand
ATCTCAGGCTCCATACTCCTCGAAGTAATCGGCCATGGCGGCTTGGACCACTTGGAGCGCGTGCTCGCGACCGTAGACGCGTTCCACCTTGAGCATGGATTCTTGCCCGGGGATCATCTTGTAGGTGGCGAAGTAATGGCTGAGGCGCTCGACCAGCACGGCAGGTAGATCGGAGATGTCATTGGCCTTGCCCCACACGTTGTCGTTCTGCAGGACGGCGATGATCTTGTCGTCGGCTTCGCCGTGGTCGTTGACATCCAGCCCGCCCACGACGCGAGCAGTGACGATGACTTCGGAGCGATTGATGGGGCGCTCGCTGAGCACACAGATGTCAAGCGGGTCACCGTCACCGGTGGTGGCGGTGGAGGAGAGCTTGGCCACATGTTCGTCGCAGTAGGTGCGGGGAATGAATCCATAGAGGGCAGGCGGTTGGGACGAACTGCGCTGCGGGCGGTCGACGCGCAAATAGCCGGTTTTCTTGTCAATCTCGTATTTCACGAGGTCAAACGGGGTGATCTCAATGTAGGCGTGGACTAGCTCCGGCGGATTCGGTCCGACTTCGAGCCCGTGCCAGGGATGGGGACGCCAACGAAAAAAGGGCGGCGGAAAGGCCATGCGTGTAAGGCTCCTCAAACGCTTGTGTATGATAGCTCACGGCAGCAGCCGTAAGGTGCTCCACTCGGTCGGGTCGTCGTAACTTGTGCGGGCGGGCGATGCGGACAGCACGGTTTCTTGGATAGGAAGTTCGCCGTCGTTGTCGACGACGGCGAGATTGAACCCAAAGCCGCGGTCGGGTGAAAGCGTGGCGACCGCTACCTCGAAGAGATGCCAGGGGATGATGAACTCGAGGTCATAGCCACGTTCGGAGGCGACCAGCGCACCGGGGATTGCGAGGCTGCTCTCCAGTGACAGCGGCAACCAGCGGTAGCCCCGCAGGGCGTCGCCGCCGGTGTCGTATGTCACGCCGATCTGGTAATCATCTTCATCGGCGAAGGTGGAGGTGAAGTCCTCGGCAAGCAGACGGTCAAACTGGATTTCCAGCCCGTCGCCGCGCCACTGCTCGGTGCCCACAGGGCCGGGGCGACTGGTCTCGTCGTTGACGCGCAGGGCAAAGAGCAGGCCGGTCGCATTCCAGGCAACCTGGAAGTTGGCCGAGAGATCGCCGGGGCCGGTGTGGTACTCCTGTCCCTCGATGATGGCGTTTAGCGGCAGCCAAGTGGACGGCCACTCGGCAAAGTCGCCGTCCAGGATAACACCATCGAGCCGCGGCGCGGTGAAGGCGCCCTGCGGGGCGGGGCGGGACAGCATTTCGACGGGACGCTGGTCGCCCTGCGCCACAGGCGTTTGCGCCGGAGCATCGCTGCGCCAGCGGCCGGACGCGTTGGCGGCCAAGGCGATGGGCGCGAAGTCGGCTGCCGTAGCGTTATTGTACAGGTTTTCTTGGGTGCATGTGGGAACGTCGCTGCTGCGCAGGATGAAGCCGCGATCGAAGTCCTGGATCAGGGCGCAGAAGCCCTTTTCGGCCGCGGTCGCCCAGCCCAGGCCGCGATAGATGTCCTCGCGGTTGGTCCAGACATAGCCGAAGCCGCGCACAGGGGCCTGCAGCCCCGGCGGGGCGTCGCCGCGTCCGGCCGGCTCCGCGCCGTCCCACCGTTCCAGGATGGGAAACCACGTGCCGTTGGCATAGACCACGTAGGATGTGTCCGTGTCGCTGCGCCAGAGCATGTTGCCGCCCTCAAAGGTCTGCCAGGCCGCCCAGACGTTACCGGCGGCGGTGCGCGCACAGCCAAGCTCGGCTTCGACGAAGAGGGGCGACAAATCGGGGTCGGCGGTCAGGCTGCACGGCGGCGTTGGGCTGGGCGACGGAGTCGCGGTTGGCGTCACGGTGAGCGAAGGTATTACGGTCGGGGTCACGGCGGCGGCGGCCGTTACCGTCAGCGTCGCGGTGACCAGCGCGACGGGGGCGGGCAAGGCAGTTGTCACCTGCGCCACGGGGGTGCGGGCGGGCGTCGCGGCTCCGATACGGTTGTTGAGCACGACGAACGCCGCACCCACGGCGAACGCAAAGAGCGCAATCACGGACGTGATCACGATCCATAGCCAGTTTGACCGCGGCGGCCGGTCAAGCTCGTCGTCACGGACGATGTCGAAGTCGTCTACTTCCGGCACGACGGTACTGTCCCTCCTCCACGGCGCGCCGACCTGCGCCATGCTGGGTGCGTGCAGTGGTTCCGACTCCGATTATACGAAGAAGGCCCGCCTGCGTCAACGCATTCACCCTTCAGGGGGCAAGGGGCAGCAGTTGTTCGAAGAACGATAGGGTGCTGAAGGCGTAGAGCAGCCCCAACACCGCGATCACGCCGACGGCCACCAGGGTAAGCCGATTCGCCCTGGAGTAGGCGGGACGAACACTGACGGCGTGTTGGGCATAGGGACTGTTCTCGGCCGCGACAATGCCGATGGTATCGACGCCGTCAACGCGCGAGGTCTCCAGGACGACGGTAATGCCGATCCAGTTGGAGAAGATGGGCGTTCCGGTCAGGTTGACGAGGTCTCGGACACTGTCAGCGGAGAGGACAAGGCGCTTGGTCATGCCTTCGAAGTGGAGCACTGGGGCCAATTGCTCGACGCCTTGGTAACTCACGTTGGCGATGACGAGGCGACGTGGCCGGCCCGCCACATCTGCCGGCTGCAGCCGGTATTCCTGGTCAACGATCTCTGAAATGGACATAGGTGGGGGTCCTATATAACCGTTTCCAACATTTCTTTCAATCGGTCGGGTGTGAGCAGGCCGGTCCATACACCGGCGATCTGCCCGTCGCGGCCCACAAAGTAGCTTGTGGGCATGCCGCGCACTTCGTAGAGGTCGCTGATCTCACCGGCAAGATCCAGCGCGACCGGCATGGTCATCTGGAAGTCGGCAGCGAATGCTTGAACCAAGGACAACTCTTCGCGCACGTTGATGGCAACTACCACGAGTTCCGCATTGGCCTGAGCGCGGCGGACGATATCCGGCATTTCGATCCGGCACGGCCCACACCAGGTCGCCCAGAAGTTCAGCATGACCGGGCGACCCGCGAGGTCATGCAGCGTCAGGCCCTGACCGTCGGCCAAGGTCAGACGGAAATTGGGTGGCAAGTCGCCTTGGCGGAGGCCGGTGTCGGTGTTGCCGGCGACCCGCTGCGCCTCAGGGAAGCCACGTCCCAAACCGGCAGGAAAGGCGTCGATGGACAGAAACGGTTGTGCGGCCGTCTGCGGCTGTGGCCGGCTGCACGCCGCGGTTACAGCTATCAACGACGAGGCTGCAACCGCGGCAAGAAAGGCACGGCGCGTTACGGTGGTGCTGAGCGACTGGTGGTCAGGAGCCATTTTTGCGCAGAAAATCCGGAAACGGTGAGACGCGTCGATTGGCGATTGCCGCGCTTAACCTTTACCACAGTTTGACGCACACGCCAAACGCGGTGTTCCAACGGGTTCCAAGGCGCATGGCAGCAACTGACCGCAGCGCGGCGGCGATGCACTCAGCTTAGCCCCAGCAGCGACAGGGAATCGCGATGGATGATAGTCTCGATCACCTCGTTGGAAATGCGCGGGAGATGGGTTCCTTCGACGATGCGGTTGATGTTGCGAAAGCCGTCGATGGACTCCTGCATGGTCGTGACGGGATAGTCCGTGCCGAAAAGAATCTTGTGGGTGACGTTCCACTCGACGGCCTTGACCATCTGCTCCCAGAAGGAGAAGGGGCGATAGAAGTTGGCCGACATATCGGCATAGACGTTGGGGTGCTTCCGAATCACGACGGCGGTGTCTACCTGCCAGGGGTGGCCGAGGTGCGCCATGATGATCTTGAGGTCGGGGTAGCGCATGGCGATCTCGTCCGTCATCAGGGGATGGGCGTAGCGGATGGGGGCCATGCGGACCGGCGACGTGCCCTGGTGGAGCATGATCGGCAGACCATACTTCTCGGCGCGGGCATAGATGGCGAGGGCGCGCGGGTCGAGCGGGTCGTAGATCTGGTAGTTAGCGCCCAACTTGACGCCCTTCATGCCCAGGTCGGTGCGGCAGCGCTCGAACTCGTCCATGCACTCGGCGTCATAGGGGTGGAGCGCCATGAAGCCGATGAGCCGGTCGGGGTGCGCCGCGACGAAGGTGGCGGTGGCGTCGTTGATGTTGCCCTTGCCGTTGGACGCATACCAACTGCTGTCGCCGGCGCCGCCGGCGAGGCTGTCGTTCATCTGGCCCGGATTCCAGGCAATGTTGAACACGACAGACTTTTGGGCGGGGTTCTGTCCCTCGAAGTAATCGCCCCAACTCACGGTGGCCTTGACGGCGCGGTCGGGCCGCCAGGCCGAGTTCCAGACTTCGACCTCTTTGGGGACCGGATTCTTGAACTGTGGTGTGTGGCTGTGGATGTCGAACATGCTGGTCTGCCTCGATTGCGGTGGTTATGGTTAGGCTACTCGATAGTGGGCGACCTTGTCGTCGTCCAGTTCGACACCGAGACCCGGCTTTTCGTGGGGGCGGGCTTTGCCGGCTTCGATGAGCAAGGGTTCCGTCAATAGTTCATCCTCATAGTAAAAGGGGCTGAGGATGTCGCAGGGGAAGTCCTCAGCGGCGATCGCGCTGGTCGCCATGCCGAGGTGGATCATGGCCGCGTTGGCGACGCCTAGCTCCAGGTTGGAGCCGATGGTGCAGACGATGCCGGCGGATTCGGCGACGGCGGCGATCTTGCGGGCGGAGGTGATGCCGCCGCCCTTGCCGACGTAGACGGAGATTACGTCGGCCGCGCCGGCGCGCACGACGGCCATGGCATCTTGCAGGCTGTAGACGCTCTCGTCGGCCATGACGGGGACGCGGACTTGGCGACGTACGTCCGCCAGCCAGGCGATGTCCAGGTCCGGGACGGGCTGCTCGGCGAAGAAGATATCGTATTCGTAGAGCCGCGGGATGGTCTGGATGGCAACACGGGGGGACCAACCGCCGTTGGCGTCCACGCCGAGGCGGACGTGCGGGCCGATGGCCTGGCGGACGGCGGCGACACGTGCGACGTCTTCATCGGGATTCATCCCGACTTTGACCTTCATGGTCGTGAATCCCTGAGCCACCGCCCAGGCGGCAATCTCGGCGGCTTGGGCGGGTTCCAGGCCGGAGACCGAGTATTTGGTGGTGACGTATTCACGGACGGGACCGCCCAGCAGCCGATAGACGGGCAACCCGGCAACCTTGCCCAGGATGTCCCACAGCGCCATCTCGATGCCGGACTTGGTGAAGGGGTTGTTGGCGACCGTCTTCTGCATGAGCGCGGTGAGGCGTTCGATGTGCGTGGGGTCCTGGCCGACCAGGACGGGGGCTAGGTAGGCGTCGATGATGCGCGCGGCGGTGAACTGGTCCTCGCCGCTCCAACCGGCGGTGCATGAGACCTCGCCCAACCCGACGATGCCTTCGCTGGTGTGAATCTTCAGGAGGAGGAACGGAGAGACAGTGTGATAGCCGCGCCCGCCGCGGATGGCCCGCTTGGGACTGATGGGGACCTGCACGGGGATCGTTTCGATACGCGTGATCTTCATGACACTTCCTGCATGGTGGGAGTGGATGTGACGCTCACGCGCGGGGCCGCAGCCTAGTGGCGTGGCACGTGAGAGTATATCCGCCACGAAAAAGCGTTGTCAAACGCAGCGCCCTATGTGGGGCGATCGGCAGCTAGGGAACGCTGAGGGTGATGGTCGACGTCGCCGTGATGTCCGGCCCAACCGAGATCTCTAGCGTCGTCGTGATGACGGTCGGTAAGGGGATGGGACTCTCTCCGATCGGGGTCGGGGTCGGCGTCAGGGTGGGTGTGGGCACGACGGGCGGACGGCGGCGGCGCGGGGTTGGCGTCGCGGTCGGTGTGGCGGACGCCTCGCCAGTTGGGGTGATTGTTGCCGTGGGTTCCGGCGTGCCGCTGTCCGTGGCTGTAGGCTCGGGGGTGTCGGTGGGCGTCGCGGTCGGTTCCGGTGTATCGGTGTCCGTCGCGGTGGGTTCCGGCGTGTCAGTGGGTGTCGCAGTCGGTTCCGGCGTGTCAGTGGGTGTCGCGGTAGGTTCGGGCGTGTCGGTCGGCGTCGCCGTCGGGTCGGGCG
>CAYJQA010000283.1:0-7410 GCA_964372065.1 uncultured Litorilinea sp. | reverse complement strand
GAACATCATGCGCATCGGCATCCCCACCTCGACCTTGCCCTCGTCGATGTCGGTGAAATCGGCCATCATGCGCCCGCCGGCGTCGAACTCGACCATGCCGTAGTAAGCGGGCGGATCGGCGCTGTAGGTGAGCACGTCCGCGGTGTAGGACATCACTTTCGCCGGCGCGTCGGAAAACGGCTGGTCGTCCTGGCTGTCGAGCGCATTGCATTTCGGGTTCACGCAATAGCGCCCGCGCGGAAACTGCAGCGTGCCGCAATTGCGGCAGCGCCCCCCGACCAGACCGGTAATCATGTCGCGGTTGCGATACAGCGTGGTCAGCGGCGTGCCCTTGTCGGCCTCGGCGCGCATGCCGCGCTCGAGCGTAATGTGATCGTTGAAGGCGAGGAAGCGCGGGTAGTTGGTTTCCTCCCTGCGCCGCGCCAGCGCGCCGTCGACGCCGCCGCGCGCCGGCAGCGCCCCGATCGCGTTGGTGACCTCGAACAGCAACGCATCGCAGCCCTGCCCGAACGCAGCCACCAGGATCAGATCGCCCGCCTACGCCTGCGCCAGCGCCTGCGCCAGCATCACCAGCGCATGCGCGGCGCCGGTGTCGCCGCAGACGGCGGCGAGATTGTCGCGCACTGCGCCTTCCGCAATGCCGGCGCGCTTGGCTACCGCGGGCACCACGCGCGACAGCGTGCACGGCAGGCAGAAATGCGTGACTGAAGCCGGCGCGACGCCCGTCGACTTGAACAGCGCCGCGAGCGCCGTCGGCACGATCTTCAGGTAGCCCTCGTCGCGGATCCAGCGCTCTTCCCAGGCATAGTCATGGGCCTGCTCGCTGGAACGGAACTGGTGCACGAAATCCACCGTCTCGCTATGCGAACCGAGCAGGCGCGCGATCGGCTTGCCGCGCCCGACCAATAGCGCCGCGGCGCCGGCGCCGTAATGCATCTCCTGCGGGCTCGCCGCCTTGGCCAGCCGGTGTTCGGCCGCGGCGACCAGCGATTTGCCGCCGCCGGCGAGCGCGCTGATCAGCGCCGAAGTCCCGGCGCGCTGGCTGCCGGTGACGTCGAGCACGCGCAGGGAAGAGGCGAGATGCATCGCATTGGCCACGATCGCGGCATTCTGCCGGTCGTCGTAGGGATGGGTGGTCGAGGCGAGGATCAACTGCTCCAGATCCGCAGGCGCCAACCCGGCAAGGCAGTCGCGCGCCGCCTCCACCGCCATGGTCACCGTATCCTCGTCCCAGTTCGCCATCGCGCGCTCGCCCTTGGCCAGGCCGCGCAGCCCCGGGGCGAACCAGTTGTTGGCCGCGGCGATGCTTTTGCGCTGCAAGCGCCGCCGCGGGAGATATGCACCGTAGGAAAGTATTCCGAAATCGTTCGCCATAAGCCCACCCGGAGGTTAAACACCGAAGGATTTAGTCCGTACAGAGAGTATGCCACAGCTGCGCATGGATGCGCCTGCCGCAACGCCGGCCGAATATCAGCGGGTGATTTCGGATTGCCGCGCGCGCAGACAGTTCCGGATCGCGAGCGGCCCTGCGGGGAGCAGACGGCCGCCTTCCCAGGTGATCACCCCGCCTTGGCGCTGGCATGGGCTGCCAGGGAGCGGTTCTTGCTCGCGAGGGACTTGATCAGACCATCCACACCGCCGTCGCGAATCTCGGCATTGAAGGTCTCGCGATAGTTGCTCACCAGGCTCACGCCGCCGACCGCGACGTCATACACCTTCCAGCCACTGGGGGTTTTTTCCATGCTGTAGTCGATGCTGATCGGCTGGGAACCCGGCTGCTTGATCTGTGAGCGCACGGTGACGTCCTTGTCTTCCGCAGCCGCGCGCAGCGGCTTGAATTCGATCACCTGATTCTTGTAGGTGGAGAGCGCGCTCGAGTAGGTGCGCACCAGCAGGCTGCGAAATTCCCCGGTCAGCGCCTTCTGCTGCTCCGCGCGCGCCGTGGGGCCGTTTGGCCCGCCGGGGCGCGCCGGCATTCGGGTGAAGTGGAAATTGGGGAGCACCTTGGGCCAGTTGCGCCCGACGGCGAGCGCAGTCATGCGGTTGAAGTCGAAATGGGGCAGCACCTTGGCATCGATCAGATCATTGATCTTGCCCGAATTGCCGGCGCGGACGTCCTTGTCCTGCCTGGCGATGGCGATGACTTCGTCGGAAATCTTTTTCACTTGCGCGTCGGGCGCGAGATTCTCCGCCGCTGCCGCCGCCGCGAAAAAGGAAAAGCACAAGGCAAACAATACTTTCATCATGACCTCAAGTCGGATCGCACCACTGCTGCTTGCAGCATGCAAGGCAGCGCGCTTCAATGACCGCTATTGAAACGCGTTTCCGCGGCAAAGTCGGTGACTTCCATCACAGAGAGCCGGTCCTCGGCCTGATCGGCAGGCGGGCGCACCACGCCGCGGCGGATGAGCCGAGGGCACTAGCCCGGGGCCTGACAAATACCGATTACAGCTCGGACGTGTACTCGCCCATGAGCGGCCGCGGCCGCGACGACTTGCTCGTGGTCACCGTGCCCACACTGAAGAAACACAGCGGTTTTTCGTGTTCGCTCAAGCGGAACAGCGTGCGCATCTGCTGCGAATACAGCGCCCTGCCGCTGGACAGTCCGGCACCGAAGCCCATCGCATGCGCGACGAGCAGCATGTTCTGGATGGCGCAGCCGGCGGAGACCATGCGTTCCTGCGGATGGGTCTCTCCCAGCGCGGGGTCCAGGCGCAGGATCACCAGTGCCAGGAACGGGCCGCGGTGCGCTTTCGCCCTCGCCTCCTGACGCTGCACCTCGGTCGCAGTGGCATCGCGCTCGGCGAGCGCCTCGGCAAAAGCGTCACCGAGGAGGTGGCGGCGCTCGCGCGGAATGACGATCAGACGCCAGGGATTCAAGCGTCCATGATCGGGCGCTGCGCCTGCGGCGCCGAGTATCTTTTCGATCTGCGCGGCATCGGGCCCCGGATCGCCCAGGCGCTTGGGCGAAACATGCTGGCGCGTATGGATCAATGTCAGCGCGGCATCGAGCACTTCCTGATTCGTTGGGAACGTCATGGCCTCAATTCCCCCGGCCGGACGCACGCGCCAGCAGCGCGTCGAATCCCGGATAGCTGCCGGGGGTCAGCGCAAACTTGCCGGCGTATTCGCTCAGCGGCTCGCCACGCCGCAACGCGGCGGTAAACCCGTCGCCGTCGTTTATCCAGCTCCCGCCGAGCAGGGTCACGCCCCTGGCGAACAGCGCATCGGGCAGGCAGCCGGCGCTCGGCCCGACCATGGCGAAAGAGCGGGCATTGCGGCAGTATTCGAGCATGCGATCGAGGGTGTCGTTCAACAGCAGGGTGCTGGTGGCAACCACCTTGTCGCAGCCGGCGAGCTGTGAGGCATCGAGTGTGACGCGGTAGCCATCCTGTTCGCCCACCAGGTCCGGATTCAATTCGACTACGGTCAGCCGCGCGCCGCGCTCTGTGATCCGCCGCAGCAAGGGCGTGAATTTTCCTACCATTCCCACATGCTCGCCCGGCTGCGGGTTCAGCTGGCCGATCGAGTCGGAGCTCTTCTCCGGGCGAAACCCTGCACGCTCGAACAGGCAGCGGCTCAGCGCGTTCGCGGCGGCGAAGCCCAGCGTCTTCCACACGCCGCTGTCGCTCGCATAGCGGCGGGCCAGTGCCAGCGTGTCGGCGCCCGCAATACCCAGGTGCTCTGCCCCGTCGAGCAGCCGCTCCAGGGTGTCCTCGAGCAGAACGAAGGACAAGCCGATGGATCCGTCCTCCAATTCCAAAGCACAGAATTCGCCCCGATTGTCCTGCGCGAAGCGCCCCGGCGGCAGGTGCAGTTCGCGCACGCGCGGCAACGGGCCTCGTGCAGCGAAGGCCCCCAGTTGGGCAAGATATTCCGCGGCAAAACTCATCGAAAGCCTAGTCGCCTTGTCTGAAATTGTCGTAGAGGTCGCGGCATGACCCGATATCAACGCGCCGTGGTTGCGCTTTTTTCCAGCTCGACAAACACGAGCGTCAGCTGAGCAAGATGACGATAAAAGGCGCTCTGCGCTCCGGCAATTACGGCAGAGGTGAAAGGTCCGACCCAGCGCCCGAGATGCCGATCGAGGAAGCGCTTGCGCAGGTCCACTTTCGCCTGCGGAGCTTCGCCATTCCGGTGTGCCTCGTTTTCCCGATAAATGAGCAGATAGAGGAACTCCAGTTCGACGGCGATGTGGTCGGGCACCTCACGAAACTCCTCGCTCATATCGAAGTCGCCTTCCTCGTAAAGCTTCAGCGCCGCCATCGTCGATTCGCCCATGACGGTGTTGCCGCCTTCCAGCCAGACCGAGCCATAGGGCTTGGCGATGATCTGGTTGGGGCCGAGGAAAAGGCGCGTGTAATCGAGCAGCAGCCTGTCGTGGCTTTCGGCAGCGTAGTCCTGGCCGAGATGCTTTGCATGCCCTGCAAGCTCAGGATGTATGCGCGTCGCCGCGTCCAGCATCGAATCGAACACTTTCTCTTCCGCGAACTCCGGCCCGGGCTCGTAATAGCAGGCGGCGAGCAGGCGGCTCAGGTTTTCGCGGGCGATTCCCCGGTCGGGATCGTAATCAGACATTCGGGTTCCTCAATTAAAAAGGGGCGGAACTGGCCCGCCCCTAGTCTAATACACATACAAACAGGCGATATCAGGCCCTGGCGCTGTACTTGCCGACGTAATGCACGTTTGGCCGGGTACCTTTGTCTTCCTGCAAGCGCACCGACTTCTGCGCCTTCAGCACCTTGGCGATCGCGGAATTCGGATCGTCCTGGTCGCCGAAGATGCGCGCCTTGGCCGGGCAGGCCTCGACGCAGGCCGGCTGCAGGCCGTTGCTGGTGCGGTGATAGCAGAAGGTGCATTTCTCCACCACGCCCGCCTTGCGGATAGTCTGCACGTCGCCGGCGGCGAACTGGTTCATCGCGGGAAGCGCCGCACCGGCCCGCTTGGCTGCTTCCGCGCCGGAGCCCGTGCATCCCGGAATCATCTCCGCCTTGTCGTTCCAGTAGGGCTGCGTGTCGGCATCCTTGGCGTTGAAGCTGATCACACTGTAGGTTTCGCCACTAAGGCTCCTGGCGTCCAGCTCGATGTTGCTGTACGGACAGGATCCCTGGCACATCTGGCAGCCTATGCACAGCGACTGATCGTGCATGGTGACGCCTTCCGGGGTCTTGAACAGGGCCTTGGGCGTGGCCGGGCAATTCGCAACGCAAGGGGCATCGGTGCAGTGGTTGCACAGCACCGGCATCACCACATGCGCCATGTTCGGGAAGCTGCCCTCGGACTTGATGAGAAGGTCACCCCAATTGTGACTCTGACCATCGGCACGGTTGCGGGTGTTGTTCTCGGCCTTGCAGGCTATCGTGCAGCAGCCGCAGCCCACGCATCGTTGCAGGTCTATAACCATTCCAAACTTAGGCATTTTTTATCTCCTTCGATTCGCGTGTGCGGGGGGCTAGGCTTTCTGCACCTTGACGCCGGTGAAGCCGCCATTGCGCGCCGTGGCGCCGCTCAGGCGATCGTAGTCATCGACCAGGATCTCGTTGTTGTTGCCGCCGCGCGGCTGCGCCTTGGCATAGTCCCTGGCGGCGACGCGGCCGTAGGCCCAGTGTCCCTGGCCGTAGCACTTCGCCACCGTGCCCGCACGCACGCCTTCCCAGAGTTTCAGCCTGGTCACCATCGAACCCGCCATCGAAGTCACCTTGACGCTGTCGCCGGTCTTCAGGCCCAGCTTCGCGCCATCGGCCGGATTCATTTTCAGAACATCGTCCCAGGCTACATCACCGGGATCCGCTTTCTTCATCTCCTGGTACCAGGGCAGGTTCTGCGAGCGGCCCTCGCGGTTGAGGCGCGACTTGTAGTCGATGAAGTCGAACGGATACTCGGCAACACTGCCGTGGCGTTTGGGTGGTTCGTAGTGCGGCACGAACGCCTGCTCCCCCCGCGCCACATAGCCGGAGACGGCGAGGATGTCGTCCACCGTAGTCTGGTATTTCTTCGCGTGCTCGGCGAGTCCCTTCTTCGCCGTCTCGCTGTAGAACTCGAATTTCTTGCTCACGGTGGCGAACTTGCCGCCCCAGCCTTTCTTGAACGTGTACTTCGCGCCGCTGAACATGCCTTTCTTGCGGAAATCGGCCCAGCCGTTGATAGCGGCGTCGCCCTTGAGCGGCTCTTTCGCCTTCCATATCGGGGCGCTGGAGATCTTGGCGGCGATTTCGGTGAATTCGTGCTCGTTGGTCGGAGTTTTGCCGGTCTCCGGATCCTTGAATTCCTTCGAGTAGTAGTCGAACAGATTGGGGAAGCCCCTGGCCTTCAGTTTCGCGGCAAGCAGCCACACCACCTCGGTCTCTTCCTGCTTCACGTCCCATAACCGTTTCGCCGCCGGCTGCTGGATGGTGGCGTAACCGTGCAGGTTACCCATGTTGGTGATGATCGAGAACCCTTCGCTGGAGTTGTGCGTCGCAGGAAGCACGATGTCGGCGAACTGCGTCATCTCGGAGGCGTTGGTCACCATGTGGACGAAGAACGGCACCTTGGCCAGCGCCCTGTCCCAGCGCGAAGGATCGGTGGCGGAGAAATTGAAATTGCTCCAGGTGCTGATCAGCACCTTGACCGCGCCGGGATCCTTGAGCATGCCGTTGGCGACGTTGTTGGTGACCACGCCGCTGCCTGGTTTGCCGCCCATCATCGCCGGCATGTCCTTCGCGCCGCGGCCGTCGAGCTTCTTGTGTTTGCCCGCCTCCTTCGCGATGGCATCCACATAGGCGTCTGACTTCGGGAATGCGCCAATCGGAACGCTGGAGCTTTGCAGCATTCCGCCCTCGACGTCGACCGACCCGACCAGGCCGTTCAGCGCGTGCACCGCCATCGCCGCGTAGGTGCCGCGCGGGTTCATCGCGACGCCCGGCCCCATCCAGACCGCGACCTTCGGCGCCGCCTTGCCCATGGCGCGGGCGACGCGCACGATCTGCTCGACCGGGATCAGGGTTTCCTTCTCCGCCCAGGCCGGGGTCCGATCCTTCAGTTCGATGTTCCACCACTTGACGAGGCCGTGGGTTTCCTTCTCGGCGAATGCCGCCTCGTCAACCGCCCTGCCGGCGACGAAGAGGTTCTTGCCGTCCTTGAAATCGCCGACGAACTCCTTGTTCCACAAACCCTCGGTGAGCAGCACGTGGGCGATGGCGCCGGCCAGCGCCCCGTCGGTTCCCGGCTTGAGCGGCAGCCACTCGTGCGCCTTGGCCGCCGCATTGGAAAGACGCGGGTCCACCGCGATCACCTTGCCGCGGGCGAGGATTTCGCCGAAGCGGCGGATGGCATTGGGCACCATGCGGTTGGAGGCGAGCGGATCGGTGCCCCATGCGACGAGACAGTCGGTGTTGTTGAGATCGTAGTCGCGGTAGCCGAAAAAGCCCT